>JAYUFF010000454.1:0-2033 GCA_043738825.1 Schlesneria sp. | reverse complement strand
GCGTGATGAGCCTTTCAGAATGGATGTCTGATCTTCATAAGGCTCATCACGCGGAGCGATGATGGCTACTTTGGTCTGAGTCAACGCGGCGTCATCCTTGAGAGTTAATGTTTGATTGGGATTTGGTCTTTGTTTTTTTACATTTTGGTCTCGCCAGATGTCGCTCGTTGAAACCTTCGTCAAGAATCCGGTCAAAGTTTCGGTGGCGATGTTGCTGCTGATGCTGTTCGGCACCATTGCCGGGTTCTCGATGCCGATGCAGCTCACGCCCGAGGTCGAGACGCCGACGTTGACGGTCGAGACGCGCTGGCCGGGGGCCTCGCCGCAGGAGGTCGAGCAGGAAATCGTCCGCGAGCAGGAGGAGAAGCTGAAGAGCGTCGAAGGGATCACGAAGCTGTCGTCCGAAAGCTTCGACTCGATGGGCAGCATCAAGCTCGAATTCGCCGTCGGCACGAACATGGACGAGGCTCTGCTGAAGGTGAACAGCCGCCTGCAACAAGTTTCCTCGTATCCGGAGAATGCCGACCGGCCGGTCATCAGCACGTCGAACTCGTCCAACCAACCGATCGCGTGGTTCGTGATGACGCCCCGTAGCGCGACGCCGGACGAGATTCGTCAGTTTCAGAAAGAGCATCCCGACATCGCGGCGGAACTCGAACCGGTGTTGAAGGCTCACAACATTGGAGTGGCCGTCTATCGGTTGAAGCAGGTGATTGCGAAGCACCCGGAAGCGCGGCCGCTGCTGGCGGAGACCGATGTTCTGGGGATGCGGCGGTTCGCCGAAGACAACATCGAATCGGCGTTCGAGCGGGTCAAGGGGGTCTCGAACGCGGATGTCATCGGCGGGTTGGAGAACGAGCTGCAAGTGGTCGTCGATCCTGAGAAGCTCGCGGCGCGGCAGTTGACCATCGCCGACGTTCGCAACGTGTTGCGAAGCCAGAACCGTGACACTTCGGGCGGCGACTTCTGGGAGGGCAAGCGGCGCTGGGTCGTGCGCACGCTGAACCAGTTCCGCTCGAAGGAGCATGTCGAGCGGCAGTTGCTCGCGGTGCGCGGCGGTGCGCCGGTCTTCATCTCCGACGTGGCCGAGGTGCGTGACGGCTTCAAGAAGCCGGACAGCATCGTGCGGCGGTTCGGCAACAACAGCATCGCCGTGCGCGTGCTGCGCGAAGGGGGCGCGAACGTCCTCGACGTGATGCAGGGTCTGCGCGACGTGAACCAGCGACTGAATGAGACGGTCCTCCACCGACAGAACCTGCATCTCGACCAGGTCTACGACGAGACCGATTACATTTACTCGGCCATCGGACTCGTGACCGAGAACATTTTCCTCGGGACGGCGCTGACGATGGTCTCGTTGATGCTGTTTCTGCATCTGAACCGCCGCACGCTGCTGTTCTCGCCGCTGATCCTCGCGACCGGCGCGGCGGCCGTGTACGTCCACAGCTTTTGGTTTGCGGCCTGCCTGGTGCTGATCGCGGTCTCGGGGCTGTGGTACGCCCGCGGCGCACTGGTCATCGGGTTGACAATCCCGATTTCGCTGGTCGGCACGTTTCTGATCATCGCGCTGCTGGGACGGTCGCTGAACGTTATCAGTCTCGCCGGTCTGGCGTTCGCGGTCGGGATGGTTGTCGATAACGCGACAGTGGTCTTCGAGAACATCTACACGCGCTGGGAGCAGGGCGAGTCGGCGTATGACGCGACCGTGCGCGGCACGCAGGAAGTGTGGGGGGCCGTCGTGCTGGCGACGCTCACCACGGTGTCGGTGTTTGTGCCCGTGATCTTCGTCAAAGAAGAGGCGGGACAGCTTTTCAGCGACATCGCGTTGGCGATCAGCGCGGCGGTCGCGATCTCGCTGGTCCTCGCGATTGTCGTCGTGCCGCCAGCGACGGCGAGGTTCCTCGGAAAACGAAAGTCATCGCTGCCGGATGGCGCTCAACAAGGTGAGCAGCAACAAATGACGGACCGGCCCGTAGGATGGACGCCTCGTCCGTCCAGTGAGATTCGGACGGACGAGGCGTCCATCCTACGGG
>JAYUFF010000453.1:0-2036 GCA_043738825.1 Schlesneria sp. | reverse complement strand
GCACTTCGGAAATTCGGAAATGGCTGGTGCAAACGTCATAGCATGGATCGCTTTTGTTCCGGCCAATTCCGAATTTCCGAAGTGCCTGACCCCTGTTCAACCCTACGGTAGGCCATCCGCGACGAGGCGGCGACGGGTGACGACAACCTCAATTGAAAAGGATGACCATGAGCGGAACGAGTGGCGACGGGCAGACGCGGCCGACGATCGAGGAGGAACTGCGGCTGCGCTTCGGGCCGGGTCGCGAGGTGCCTCCGTCAGAGATGCCACAATTTGAGTTGGCCGAGCGTATGCTGCCTCCAGCCGATCAACCGCCCATCATGGGGCGTGAGTTTGTCGCGCTGGGGTTGCTCGTGGCGGTGTGCGATCTGGCGATCTATCGCGGGCGCGGTTATGCGGGGTTCGGGGCGCTGTTCGTGGTGGCTCCGCTGCTGTTACTGCTCGGAACCGTGCGGCCGAAGTTTGATCGGAGCGGCTGGGTGCTCGCGCCGCTGATTGTGTTGCTGGCGATCCGGCTTGTCTGGTGTGGCTCGGCGCTGGCGGTGGCCGTGGGGTTCGCGCTCTTGTGCGGATTCGCGATGACCTTGTCGGGGTTGCGGCCTTACGTGTTGCAGGCGGTTGTGTTCGCAGGCCACTTGATCTCGGCGGGGCATCGCGGGCTGCACCATTACTCGAAGGCCCTCGGCCGGTTCAGTCCGGCGATCTTTCGAGCCAACTGGTTCGCGATTGTGCTGCCCGTGGTGACGCTCTGCGCGTTCGGCACGATCTTCGTCATGGCGAACCCGGACCTCGTGAAGTCGTTCAGCAGCGGCCTGACGTGGATCGTCGAGGCTCTCGAACGCTGGATCGAGAGCGTGCAGTGGCTCGAAATTTTGTTCTGCATTGGAGTCGGCTGGCTCTGCGTCGGACTGCTGCGTCCCGACGTGAGGCAGGTCGCCACGACCGACGGCCCGGACTACGTGTCGGTCGAGCCGATGAAGTCGCTGCTGTACGAGGCCTTTCGCAATACGCTGGTCATGGTGATCGGGCTGTTCGCCGTCTATCTGGTCTTCGAGTTTCTGACGCTCTGGTTCCGCGTCTTTCCCAAGGGCTTTCATTATTCGGGCTACGCTCACGAAGGGGCGGCGTGGCTGACCGTGGCGCTGGGTCTGGCGACACTGATGCTGTCGGTCATCTTCCGCGACACGCTGCTCGACGACCCGCGTCTGCCGTGGCTCCGCAAGCTGGCGTGGGCCTGGTCGGTCGAGAATTTTTTCCTTGCGGCGGCCGTGTTCAACCGGCTGTTCATTTATGTCGGCTTCAACGGTATGACGCGGATGCGCGTGATCGGCCTGCTGGGAGTGGCGTCGGTCGTGGTCGGGTTCGTGCTCGTCGTGTGGAAGATCGTCCACAACCGCAACTTCGTCTGGCTGATCCGCCGCCAGTTGTGGACGGTCTCATTCGCCGCCTACCTGTACGCGGTGCTGCCGGTCGATGCCTTCGTGAACCAGTACAACGTCCACCGCGTCTTCGCGGGCGATCCCGCGCCGAGCGTCCAGATCAGCGAACACCCCACGAGCAGCGAAGGGTTTCTTTGTCTGAGTCCGCTGCTCAACTGCTCCGACGAGATCATCCGTGACGGCATCCGCGCGCTGCTCGATCAGAAACTCGAAGAGGCCGAGATGAAGGCGGTCGAGCAACAGGCGCTCGGCTGGACGGCGATGCAGGGCGCGGATGAACGGTTGCTCGTCCACCTGCGTCCTCGACCGGGCGACCCCGCGCGATCGGTGAACACCGCGCAGCGAGCCGCCGCGCTGGAGCGGTTTCGCAAGTACGCCTATCAGTGGTACTGAGGCCTCGCTGTGCGGGAGCGGTTCCGCCGTAGCACACGCTGCCAGCGTGGGTGGGGTGCCGTCGTTCATTGATGGTCGATTTCTGATCCACGTCTTCGTTTGTCGGCAATCGCGAAGCGATGTCAGCGAATAGCCGTGGGTGTCAGCCCACGGAAAACGGTTCAATCCAACGGTTGAGCCGCAAAGCGGCGGCAGCAGGCTGGC
>JAYUFF010000452.1:0-5410 GCA_043738825.1 Schlesneria sp. | reverse complement strand
TGCAAGTCGGTTCAGTCCTCGAACGACTCAAGCCGTCTCTGGTCGCAGCGGACATGGAGATCGACTTCGAGATCGTTCGCGCCGCGACACCCGTCGATCTGGAGGCGGCTCGCGCACGAACGCGCGAGTGTGAAGAGGAGTTCGCGGGCTGGTGTGCCCGGATTCTTCAATGGGAGCTGCAACTCGAACTGGTCGATCTCGAATGGACGCTTGATCGGCAGAAGCTGATTCTGTACGTCCTCTGCGAGCGAGGCCCCGACAGTACGAAGCTGGCTCTGCAAGCCGCCGCGACTGGATTCGGCGTGATCGAAGTCCAACCGGTCGCCGCCACGGGACTCGTCTCGCTCCCGAAGGAATCGGGTGGGTGTGGCACCGGCGGCGGCGGGTGCGGGTGCTCGCACTGAGTGAGTATCGAAGCCTGAAGCGCAAGCGAAGGAAAGCATCTTCGCTTGCGCTTCAGGCTTCGATTGGAGCAGGATCATCCAAGCTACGCGACGCCGTTCCACTCGGTATAGAACTGCGACAGGAACGTCTCCATGAACTGATGCCGCTTCTGCGCGAGTCGTGTTCCCGTTGCGGTCTGCATTCGGTCCTTGAGCAGCAGCAGCTTCTCGTAGAAGTGATTGATCGTCGGGCCGCCCTTCTGCTTGTACGCGGCGAACGATTGATGCAGTTCGGGAGGGACTTCGGGGTCGTACATCGCGCGGCCGAAGTGGCCTCCAAACGCGAAGGCCCGCGCGATGCCGACGGCTCCGATGGCGTCGAGTCGATCGCCGTCCTGCACGCAGCGGCCTTCGAGCGTCTCCATTTCAGTGGCGACTCCCGCTCCCTTGAACGACAGCGTGGCCACGATCTCGCAGACAAGTTCGATGGTGGCCGGATCGCACTCGCAACGAACGAGCCACTCGCGCGCCGCGCGCGGTCCCGCCGTGTCGTCTCCGCCGTGAAACTTCCAGTCGGCGATGTCGTGCAACAGAGCGGTCAATTCGGTGACGAACAGGTCTGCTCCCTCTTCGCGTGCGATATTCAAAGAGTTTCGCCGGACGCGGTCGATGTGCCACCAGTCGTGTCCCGAACTGTCGCCAGCCAGCGTTTGGCGGACGTGCTCGGCGGTGGCGGTGAGGATGTCGGTCGAGTTCATGAACTGTCCTGTGTGGTATTGCTGTCGTACCTAACGAAGAACCCCTCACCCCCGGCCCCACTCCCCCCAAGGCCGGGGCGAGGGGAGAACGGATCACTCGGACACCGGCAGCAGCCCCAACTCGGCGGCGATCGGCTGCATCGCGGCGACGCAGAAGGCGATGTGTTCGTCGAGGTCCACTCCCAAATCGGCCGCACCGCGCGTGATGTCTTCGCGATGGATCGAGGCGGCGAACGCGAGGTTCTTCAATTTCTTCTTGACGCTCGCCGGTGCCAGCCCCTCCAATCGAGGTGGTCGCACCAGGGCACACGCCGTCAGGAAGCCGCATAGTTCGTCGCAGGCATAAAGCGTCTTGTCGAGCAGCGACACGCGCGGGCAGGTGTCGCTGAGATAGTCAGCGTGGGACTTGATTGCATAGATCACATCGTCGGGATAACCACGAGCCTTCAAAATCGCGGCCCCTTGCAGAGGGTGGTCGGGCGGGTTCGGCCAGCGCTGGTAATCGAAGTCGTGGAGCAATCCGACGGTCCCCCACTTCTCTTCGTCCTCGCCAAACTTGCGGGCATAGGCGCGGCACGCGGCTTCGACAGCCAGCATGTGCTTGATGAGGCTTTCACTGTCGGTGTACTCGCGGAGTAGAGCGAGGTCGTCGGTGCGGGACATGACGTGGTCCTTGGGAGCGGAGGTCGCTGGTGAGTGATCGTTTGGAATCGGGGGTCGCTGGTGAGTTGCCCCTCACCCCCGGCCCCTCTCCCCAAAGGGGCGAGGGGAGGATGAGAAGGCGCATCTCGCGGGGAGCTTCGTCCGGTGCTGTTCGTGTGGCAGACGATTTTCGGCGCGTATGCTACATTAGCCGCCGCTGCCAACGTACTGAGGCCGACTTACCTCGAATCGCGAACGATCCACGACCTTGATGCCCGTTCGGAGATGACGATGTCCGAGCCGAATCGCCCGGAAGGTTCTCAAAAGATGAACAGTGAACCGAACGCCACGCCCTTTAGCGGTGAGGGGCCGACGCCGTCGATGCCGTTCGATTTGACCGGCCTGACGTTGGGCGAGTTTCATCTGTTGAGACGGCTCGGCAAGGGAGGCATGGCCGAGGTCTGGCTGGCCGAGCAGACGAGCCTGCGGCGGCAGGTGGCCGTCAAAATTCTGCGGCCCGACTTCGTCGCCGATGCCAGCTACGTGAAGCGGTTCAAGCACGAGGCCACTGCGGCGGGGAGCCTCAACCACCCGAACATCGTGCAGGTGTACATGGTCGGCGAGGAGAACGGCATTCACTTCATCGCGCAGGAGTACGTGCAGGGCCGCAATCTGAAGGAGTTCATCACGAAGAAGGGACCGCTGGAGGTTCCGATCGCGCTGCACATCCTGAAGCAGGTGGCGGCGGCCTTGCAGGTGGCCGCGACCAGCGGCATCGTCCATCGCGACATCAAGCCCGAGAACGTGCTGCTCACCAAGAAGGGTGAGGCGAAGGTGGCCGACTTCGGCCTCGCGCAGCTTTCGCTGCACGGTGAGAAGGTCGCGCTGACTCAGGTCGGCGTCACGATGGGGACGCCGCTTTACATGAGTCCCGAGCAGGTGAACGGCAAGCCGCTGGACGCTCGCAGCGACATCTATTCGATGGGCGTGATGGCGTGGCACATGCTGGCCGGTCGGCCGCCGTTCACGGGAGACACGGCACTCGCGGTGGCCGTGAAGCATCTGAACGAAGCGCCGCCCGCGCTGAAGGAGATTCGTGCCGATGTGCCAACCGGCGTGGTGGCTCTCATTGATCGCATGATGTCGAAGAAGAGGGAGGACCGTCCGGCCGACGCGCTGGCTGTGGCGAACGAACTCAAGTCACTGTTGCGTCAGGCGACGGGCAAGGAGACACCGTCCTCGGAGGCGGCCTTCCGTCAGGGCGCGGCGGCAGCACGGGGGAAACGGCCGTTCCTCGAACGACCTCTTCGCCAGCAGATGGGGTGGATGATCGGAGCCAGCCTCCTAGTGATGGCGAGCACGGCCGGGATCGGCTGGGCGATGCGGACGCCCGATCCGTTCAAGACCGAAGCCCCAACACATTCAAAAGTCCTGACGCAATCGACTGTCGAGGGTCAGATTTATCGAGCGCAGGGAATGGTTGGCAAGCCGGGTGTCACCATGGACGAGGTCGAGGCGGCTTGGATCGAAGTGAAGTTTCACAAGGAGGCCACGGCGAAAGACAAGGACCGAGCGGAGCTCAACATCGCGATGATCTATCTCAAGACGAAGCGGTGGCTGCTGGCCCAGCAGAAGTTCAACGATTTTGAATCCTCCGTCGAGCCGTGGCGGAAGATTCACGGCAAAGCGGGCCTCGCCATTCTGGCCGGACTGAGCACACCTCCCGACGATGTCACGCTCCGCAGGTTGGGCGGACAGGCGCTAGATCAGGCGCGGCAGAACGAGAGCATCAAGCAACTCGACCCGGCCATTCATGAGGCGCTGAATGATGCCCTGCACCGAGCCGAAGGCCGGACGAAATGAGAGGCACCAAACCGCATTCAGCCTCGGAGGGGCGGCATACGGTAGTCCACGGCGCGAGCCGTGGGTCATCGGCAGAGCGACCGCCAAGCCCCGGAGGGGCGAGATGTTCGACGACTGACGTTGTTCGCCGCGACGTGTTTCCATTAGGCCTCCAAATATGTCGCCCCGCCGGGGCTGTCTTCGATCAACTTCACACCCCACGGCTGACGCCGTGGGCTACCGTATACCGCCCCGCCGGGGCTGAAGACTCAACATGACCGATCTGGCCGGCGAATACGACGTGATTGTGATTGGGACCGGTCCCGGCGGCGAAGGGGCCGCGATGCAGGCGGTCAAGCACGGCAAGACGGTTGTCGTCGTCGAACGCGATCCGGCCGTCGGCGGCAGTTGCACGCACAAGGGAACCATCCCGAGCAAGGCGCTGCGGTACGCCATCTTTCAGATGAGCGAGGTCAACAACAACATCCTGTTCCGCGAGCACGGCATCACGGCGAACTTCCTGATCCCGGACCTGCGTCGCCGGGCGAAGTCGGTCATCGAGGCGCAGGTCAAGATGCGGACGGCCTTCTATGACCGGAACGACATCCCGATCGTGCGCGGTCAGGCGAAGTTCCTCGACTCGCACACGATCGAGTCGGTGGAAGAGGACGGCTCGCGCAGCGTTCTTCACGGGAAGTACGTCATCATCGCCACCGGAGCACGACCGTATCGGCCGCCCGAGGTCGATTTCTCGCACCCGCGCATCTTCGACAGCGACACGATCCTGGACCTCGATCTGCACGCGAAGTCGATCACGATCGTCGGCGCGGGGGTCATCGGGTGCGAGTACGCGTCGATGTTCCGCAACCTCGAAATCAAGGTGAACCTCGTCAACAACCGCGACCGGTTGATGGACTTCCTCGACGAGGAGATCGTCGATGCGCTCAGTTATCACCTGCGCGAGCGCGGCGTCATCATCCGGCATCGCGAAGAGTTCGATCGGATCGAGGCCGAGGACGACGGCGTGATCCTGCATCTCAAGTCGGGCAAGCAGCTCAAGACGGACGTCCTGCTGTGGGCGGCCGGTCGCACGGGGAACTCGGACGGGCTGGGGCTGGAGGCGATTGGCATCGTCCCCGACAAACGAGGCAACATCCCCGTCAACGAGCATCTGCAAACGACCGTGCCCCACATCTATGCGGCGGGCGACGTGATCGGTCCGCCCGCGCTGGCCAGCGCGGCGTACAACCAGGGACGCTACGCGGCCAGTCATCTGCTCTGTGTCATTGGAGGTGCGGGCGAATGCGGTCCCGCTCCGTCGCTCGACATTCCCGCCGGCATCTACACCAGTCCCGAGATCAGCTCGCTCGGCAAAACCGAGCGCGAACTGACCGAGGCCAAGGTTCCCTACGAGGTCGGTCACGCTCACTTCAAGAGCATCGCCCGCGCCCAGATCACCGGCCAGACGACCGGCATGTTGAAGCTGCTCTTCCATCGCGAGACGCTGGAAATCCTGGGCATTCACTGCTTCGGGGCCAACGCCAGCGAGATCATTCACATCGGCCAGGCCATCATGGCGCAGCCCAAACCGAACAACACGCTGATGTACTTCATCAACACCACGTTCAACTATCCGACGATGGCCGAGGCGTACCGCGTGGCGGCCCTCAACGGCTACAACCGGCTGTTCTAGTGCTGTGTCACACCTAAGAATGGGGGTTGTTGTCGTAGCCACGTTCGCCAGAACGTGGGCGAGACGCTGGATGGACCCCACGCTCTGGCGAG
>JAYUFF010000451.1:0-5417 GCA_043738825.1 Schlesneria sp. | reverse complement strand
GACGTGGCCGTGAGATGGGGAAACAGCCTTCACGTCCTCGCACGGCCACGTCGAGACTCCGTGACCGTGGCACCCCAACTTGAGACAGGCGATGGCCGTAACCTCACATGGGCAGGTTACAAACCTGCCCGAAGTCGTGTACGCTCCGGACAATCTGTCCGAACGGCCTTTGATGAGTTGTCTCGCTCATGAACCTGATCATCTTCGCCCTGCGACGGCCGCTGACTGTGATGGTCGCCATCATCGCCGTCGCCATGTCGTGCAGCGTCGCGCTCCGCCCCAAAAGTTGCGATGCGTGGCTGGCCCAGTACGGAATCGAACTGCCTCTGAAGCGGATGGCCGTCGATATCTTTCCGGCTCTGAACCTGCCCGTGATCTACGTTTGTCAGCCTTACGGCGGGATGGACCCCGCGCAGATGGAGGGGCTGCTCACTTATTACTACGAGTACCACTTCCTCTATATCAGCAATATCCATCACGTCGAGAGCCGCAACGTGCAGGGGATGGCCCTGATGAAGTTGCAGTTTCATGCCGGGACCAACATGGCGCAGGCAATGGCCGAGACCATCAGCTACGTCAACCGGGCACGGGGCAAGATGCCGCCCGGCACGATCCCGCCATTCGTTATGCGGTTCGACACTGGCAGCGTGCCCGTCGGCTATCTCGTCCTCTCCAGCGCGACGAAGACCGTCAACGAGATTCAGGATCAGGCGTTGAACAAAGTCCGCCCGATGTTTTCGACTCTGCCAGGCGTCTCGGCCCCGCCGCCGTTTGGAGGAAGCGACCGCTCGATCGTGATTCGAGCCAATCCGGATCGGCTCCGCTCGTATGGCGTCTCACCCGACGATGTCGTGACGGCGCTGGGAGCGGGCAACACGATCAGCCCCTCGGGCAACATTCATATCGGCGACCGCTATCCCATCGTCCCGACCAACGCGATCGTGAAGAACCCGCAGGACTTGGGGGCCATCCCGATCAAACAGTCCGGCAGTTCGACGGTCTATCTGCGCGACATCGGCATCATCGAAGACGCGGCCGACACCACGACCGGGTATGCACTCGTGAACGGTCGCCGCGCGGTCTACATCCTCGCGACCAAGCGGGCCGAAGCCTCGACCATCAGCGTCATCGACGAGATCAAGTCGGCCCTCCCCAAGATGCAGAACGAGCTTCCCGACGACATCAAGGTCACGTTCGAGTTCGATCAATCTCCGCATGTGACCCGCGCGATCAACAGCCTCTGGAACGAGGGCCTGCTCGGCGCATGCCTGACCGGGCTGATGGTCCTCGTCTTCCTGCGCGACTGGCGCAGCGCGCTGATCGTGGTACTGAACATTCCGTTGGCGATCATGTCGTCGGTCGTCGGACTTTGGATGTGCGGGCAGACGATCAACCTGATGACGCTCGGCGGGCTGGCCCTCGCGGTCGGCATCCTCGTCGATGAGGCAACCGTCGAGATCGAGAACATCCACACGCAGTTCCATCACACGCATTCCGTGGCCCGAGCCGTCCGCCTCGGCAACGCTCAAACCGCCGTCCCGCGTCTGCTGGCCATGTTCTGCATCCTCGCCGTCTTCGTCCCGTCATTCTTCATGGAGGGCGCAGCCCGCGAACTGTTCGTCCCGCTCTCACTGTCCGTCGGCTTCGCGATGATCGCCAGCTATGTGCTGTCGAGTACGTTCGTGCCGGTGGTGTGCGTGTGGCTGATGAAAAGTCGAGGGCGGAGTGTCGAGAGTCGAGAGCCAGCGCAGATGGCTGGCTCGGCGTCTGATCCCGACGGCCGTCAGGCCGGAGTGATCCCCTCGCCCCCGCCTGTCTTGGGCGAAACGAAGACAGTGGGGGAGAGGGCTAGGGTGAGGGGGCCGAGTGGCGAGAGCGCTCCCGATTGCGTGTCTTCTTCTTCAGACGGCCGTCAGGCCGGAGTGGTCCCCTCGCCCCAGCTTTGTGGGGAGAGGGCTAGGGTGAGGGGATTCGATGGTGAGAGCGCCGCCGCTGAAGTCGTCACCTCACCCGCCGGACAAACATCGACCTTTGAACCGCAGCCGGAAGCAAAAGCCCCCCTCACCCTAGCCCTCTCCCCCGAAGACGGGGGCGAGGGGACAAAGCCAGAAGAACCCCTCACCCTAGCCCTCTCTCCGCCAGTGTTCGCTGCTAAAGAGCGGGGCGAGGGGACAGGAAAGAGCCGCGTCTCATTAACCGACCGCCGCTCCGTTCTCGTCACGGGCTATTCGTCACTCGTCACTCTGCTCGTCACGTTTCGCCCGCTGGTCGTGCTGGTCTACTTCATCGCCTGCGGCGGGATCATTGCGTCGGTGGGCAGCCGCCTCGGATGGGAGATCTTTCCGTCGGTGGATGTTGGTGAGTTTCGCCTGCGGCTGCGCGCGCCCGATGGCACGCACATCACGAAGACCGAGCAGATCACGCTCGAAGTCCTCGACGTGATTCGCGAGCAGGTCGGTGGTCAGAACATCGACCTGACGCTCGGCTATGTCGGCACCGTCCCGCCCAGTTTCCCGATCAACGCCGTCTATCAGTGGTCGCGCGGTCCCGAGGAGGCGTTGCTGCGAATCTCACTCAAGCACGGCAGCGGCATCAGCACGGAAGCGATGAAGGAAACACTGCGGGCCGAGTTGGCGAAGCGGTTCCCCGATGTCCGTTGCTCGTTCGAGCCGGGCGACATTATCAGCGAGGTCATGAGTTTCGGCTCGCCCACGCCGATCGAGATCGCCGCGCGCGGCAGCAGCCTCGACGACAACCGGGCTTTCATTCTCAAGATCAAAGCCGAACTGGAAAAGCTGCCGTTCCTGCGCGACCTGCAAATCGCGCAGTCGCTCGATTACCCGACCGTCAACGTGCAGATCGACCGCGAGAAAGCGGGACTCAGCGGCACGACGGCCGCGCAGATTTCGCGGTCGGTCGTGGCGGGAACGTCCTCGACCCGCTTCCTCGTTCCCAACTACTGGCCCGACCCGAAGACCGGCATCGGCTATCAGGTGCAGCTTGAGATTCCGCAGCCCGTCATGCGCACGTCCAACGACCTCGGCATGATCCCCGTGAATCACAGCGGCGACCGCGCGTTGCTGCTCCGCGACGTGGCCGACATTACACCCGGCAAGATGCCCGGCCAGTTCGACCGCTACAACATGAAGCGCGAGATCACGCTGACGGCCAACATCGTCGGACGCGACTTGGGGCGAGCGTCCCAAGAAATCCTGGCGGTCCTCAACCGCTTGGAGAAGTCGGGCGAGAAACCGGCCAGCGTGACGACCGAGCTGCGCGGACAGATTCCCCCGATGAGGCAGATGCTGAGCGGACTCGGCATCGGACTATTGCTGGCGGTCGTCGTGATCTTCCTGATGCTGACCGCCAATTTCCAATCGCTGCGTTTGTCGCTGGCCACGGTCTCGACCGCGCCGGCCGTCATCGCGGGAGTCGTCATCGCCCTGTACTCGACCGGCCAGACGATCAACATCCAGTCGTTCATCGGCGCGATCATGGCCATCGGTGTCGCGATGGCCAACGCGATTCTGCTCGTCACGTTCGCCGAACAGCGCCGCCACGCAGGCGACACAGGGCGAGAAGCCGCGATTCACGGCGCAACCTCACGGCTCCGTCCGATCCTGATGACCAGCCTCGCCATGACAGCCGGCATGTTTCCGATGGCCCTCGGCTGGGGCGAGTCCGGCCCGCAATCGGCCCCACTCGGCCGAGCCGTCATCGGCGGCCTGATCGCCGCCACAGTCGCCACACTGTTCGTGCTGCCCGCCGTCTTCGCCCTCCTCATGGGCCAGCCCTCGACGAAATCGGCATCGCTCGACCCGGACGATCCGACGAGTGCCTACTGTGACGGGGCGACCGCACCCTGATTTTTGGACGAGATGTCCACCACAACCTCAAATTGACAATATGTCGAATCCGACATAGCGTGATATCATGAAACGGGAACGCAAACCGCTGGTCTGGTGGCACGGGGAGGTCAAAACTCCGCCGTTCTCACGGGAAGCCCGAATTGAGGCGGGAACCATGCTACGTCTTCTGCAAGAGGGGGAGTCACTCGGAATGCCTCATTCTCGGCCGATGCCCAGTATTGGCGCGGGATGTCACGAATTGCGGATTCGGGATGAGAACCAAAACTGGCGCATCGTCTATCGCGTGGATGACGACGCCGTCATCGTCGCGGAAGTGTTTCCAAAGACAACTCAACAGACACCGAAGCGCGTGATCGATCTGTGTCAGGCACGACTCGCCGCGTATGACGAAGCCTCACGAAACTTGAAACGGAAGGGATGAAGATGCACAAAGCCAAGCGTCAGGCCGTCACGGCGGCAGGGTTTCGAGTGGGCGACGCCGATGAGTTTCTCGGACTTACCGAAGATGAGCGGCGGCTCGTGGAATTGCGAGTCTCCCTCAGCAGGACCGTTCGCCGCCTGCGTGAGGGCCAGTCGCTGACCCAGCAGCAGTTGGCGGATCGCCTCCAATCGAGTCAGTCCCGCGTCGCCAAGATCGAAGTCGGCGCATCCGACGTGTCGCTCGACCTGCTCTTCCGCAGCCTCTTCGCCGTCGGTGGAGCCTTGTCCGACTTGAAGACAGCCGCGCGGCGAAGATCGTCACCCAAGAAGCCCTCCGTCAAATCCAAGCTCAAGACCGCCGCCTCGGTCCGCCTGAGATAGACGGTTGCTCCCGATCATTGTTCATTCAAGGCGTTTCCCATGAAGTCGCTGGCGTGTCTATTGCCGATTGTTGCGATGCTGCTCGGGTGCGAGAAGGCTTCTAGCGTGACGGCTCCCGCTGCGGCGTCGAGTTCGGCGGGGGCACAGCCACCGATCAAGGTCACTCCGATCAAGCCCATCAAGAAAACGCTGGTGCGGATGGTCGAGCAGCCGGGGCAGATCGAGGCGTTTGAAGTCGCGCCGTTGTTCGCCAAGGTCACGGGCTACGTCCACAAACTGAACGTCGATCTCGGTGACGAGGTTCGTGGTCCGAAGTACGACAAGGAGGGGAAACAAACCGCACCGGGACAGGTGCTGTGCGAGCTGGCCATCCCCGAACTGAACGAAGAGCACGCGCAGAAACTGGCGCTGATCGAGCAGGCCGAGGCGAATGTCAAACAGGCCGAAGCGGCGATTGATGTGGCCGAGGCGGCGCGGACCTCGGCGCAGGCGAAGGTCGCAGAAACGGAGGCGGCGGCCGAACGAGATCAGGCCGTCTATGTCCGTTGGAAGTCGGAGGCCGCTCGCGTGGCGGAACTCGCCAAGACCGGAGCCGTCGGTCAGCGCGTGGCCGATGAAACCGAGAGCCAGTTCCAGGCAGCCGATGCCGATCGTCGTCAGACGGCCGCCAAGGTCCGCTCGGCCACGGCGCTGATTCAGGAGGCGAGTGCCCTCATCGACAAAGCCAAGTCCGATCTCGTCGCGGCC
>JAYUFF010000450.1:0-2043 GCA_043738825.1 Schlesneria sp. | reverse complement strand
CTATCTGCGTGACACGATCCTGCTCACGGCCATCTCAGGCCATCTACCTGCCATCACGAACCGTCCGCAGTTGATACCCGGCTTCCAAATCCGTCTTGGTAATCCAGCCACGACGAACAAGGGGGGCCATACGCGACCGTTCACTAAGGAACACTGCCAAGAGTTGTTCCAAGAGATTTCCGGCAAACCGCATCCCCAACATGCCGACAGCCTGTTTCAGACGATTCAGTGGATCAACGCGGCTCGCGACAGACTCCCTTCCGCCCAGCGAACTCCAGCGGAACAGTTTCAGTCTGGTTCGTCGATCTCGTTTGCGGAATGGATGAGCCTGATGAGCCGGACCTTTCTGCACGCCGAACACCTGCACGCCAATCGCCCGCTCCCCGGATTCGTTGCCACCTCAACGCTGCTCAATCAAGAACTGTTCGAGGTTCGTCCGGGAGCCGAACAGCACGTCTCCAACTCTTGTATGACCGTGCCGTGGTTGCTTGCCACGCTCTTCATCGGCTTCCTGCTGGTCTGGCTGCTCGGCGTCTGGCGGATCGTGGCGCGGCGGCATCGCAGACAAGCTGTCGTCAGCAGCCCATCCTTATCGACGGCGGTCTGAAAGGCTCTCCGAAAAGAAAAGGCTTGTTTTCTGGGGTGCCACGGTCACGGCTTGGCGTGGCCGTGCTGTGGTTGCCGCGCAACCACGGCCACGCAAAGACGTGACCGTGGCACCCCAGCCAATACTTTCGACACCTGTTGCGGCAAGTCCAGTTCTCGGACAGCCTCTGAGACTTGAGATTGGGCGACCGGCATGAAAAAGCCGCCCCATCAACACCAACCCGCAGCGTGAGCGAGGAAGTGCGGGCGGACTCCCTCGCTCACGCTGCGGGTTGGTGGCAGTCGAGCAGTAAGGCGAGCGGCAAGAAATAGCTGACCTATCGAAGCCTGACGCGCAAGCGAAGGATCCTCGACAACAGTTCCTTCGCTTGCGCGTCAGGCTTTGATTTCCGGTACAACAATTCCTGCCGCTTGCCTAAACGCGAAGGCCGGACGGGCAAGAGTGTCCATCCTACAAATCAATGCGCCGCACGTTTGAGGCGATCGTTCAGCGCGAGTCCGAGTCCCTCGTCAGGGAACAGCGTCGCGAGGATCACGTCGAGTCCCGCTTGATCGAGGCGGTGCAGGGCCTGAAAAAAGTTGGAGGCCGCTTCGATCAGATCGCCCTCACGCGACAAGACCTCGACCAATTCGTAACCGAGCGCGCGATCAGTCGGCTTGAGGACGAGCAGGCCCGTTCGCACAGACGGAGGTGCGACGGGGATCTCATCGACGACGATCAGCTTCGTGCGCGGGGCGTAATGACTGGCAAGCATTCCCGGTGCGGCAGGGCGCTCTTCGTCGAAGTCCCGATCGGTGAGACGACCGACCGGACCGATCAGACTTTCGATCTCTTCGAGCGGCACGCCGCCGGGTCTCAAACAAACTACTTCGTCTCCGTGAAACTGCAAGATCGTCGATTCGACACCGACGCGACATGGCCCGCCGTCGAGGATCAAGTCCACTCGATCACCGAGTTGCTGGCGCACGTGCTCTGCCGTCGTCGGGCTGAGTCGCCCGAAGGGGTTCGCACTGGGAGCCGCCACGGGAACATCGGCCAGTCGCAGGACTTCGCGCGTCAGCGGATGATCGGGAACGCGAATGGCGACGCTCGTCATGCCCGCCGTCACAATGTCGGGGATCGCGGCGTTCTTCGGCAACACCAGCGTGAGCGGTCCCGGCCAGAACTGTTTCGCCAACCGTTCGGCCACCGGCGGGAAGTCGAGCACCACGCGCGGCCACCACGACACGTCGGCCAGATGCACAATCAACGGATCGAAAAATGGACGCTCCTTCGCCGCGAAGATCCTCGCCACGGCGCGCGCGTCCAATGCGTTGGCACCCAACCCGTACACGGTCTCGGTGGGGAGCGCGACCAGTCCTCCCAGTTTGAGAACCGAGGCGGCCATCTGCGGCGTGATTGAAAGTTCGGCGGCTGACATGCCCGAGGTTATACCG
>JAYUFF010000449.1:0-5423 GCA_043738825.1 Schlesneria sp. | reverse complement strand
AAACAACGCGGCATCGACTGGCACTTTCAACTTGAAGACGCTCGAGTCAGACTCAAGCGGCTCTACCCAAAAATCAAGACCTGACAGGGCACTAGTGGAAAGAATCATTTCGGGCCGATGGCGCGAGTTCCCTTGCCGTGACGAGCCTTCAGGTCGAACAGGCCGAAAATTTCGGAGGCGTTCAGGCTGCGAATCTTGTCCGTGGTGTCGCCCTCACCGAGGATCGCCGCGAAGAGGGCACGCTTCTCCGTCAGGATCTTGTCGATCCGTTCTTCGATCGTGTCCTTCGAGATGAACCGCGTGACAATGACCTGGCTCTTGCAGCCGATGCGATGCGCGCGGTTGATCGCCTGATCCTCGATGGCCGGGTTCCACCAGCGGTCGAACAAAAAGACGTAGCCCGCAAATTGAAGGTTCAGCCCGACCGCTCCGGTCCCGTAACTCATCAGGATGATGTGCGAGTTCGGGTCTTCCTTGAACTGCTTCAGGATCGGTTCGCGCTGCTTGGTCGGGATGCCGCCGTGGTAACTCAAGGCTCCGTACTTGGCCATCGGTTTGGCGAGCCAATCCAAAACCTTCGTCCACTGACTGAACAGGATCGCCTTGCCACCGCTCGCCGCGACCTCTTCCATGTCGGCTTCGAGGCGATCGAGTTTCGCGCTCTCGCCCGTGAGCGGATCGAAGTTCGTAATCTGTTTCAGTCGCAACACCAGCTCGAACACGTGCTGGACGGAGATCTGATCGCCGAGTTCGTTGAGATGGATGACTCCGTCCTTCTCGGCCATGTCGTACGCGATTTTCTGCGACGGGAGCAGTTCGAGATGCGCGTCGCGATCGAGTCGCGGCGGCAAGTCCTTCATGACGAGGTCTTTGGTCCGACGCAGAATGCACTGCTTGGCGAGGTATTGCAGTTGCTTCAAGTCGGGCGTGGCATGGGGCGGGACCACGCCGAGGAACTCGTACAGCGCGGCAAGTTCTTCGGGACGATTCTCGATCGGAGTGCCCGTCAGCGCCCAACTGCGACGCCGTGGCAGTGCGCGGGCCGTCTCCGCCGTGCGCGATCCCCGGTTCTTGATGCGCTGGGCTTCGTCCAGCACGACGAGATCGAACTTGGGGAAGTCTCCCTCCTCGAACGACGCGAAGTCGCGCACGAGTGATTCGTAGTTCGCAATCAGAATCGGGACGCCGGGCATCGTCCACGTCAGTCGTCGCCGTTCGGTGTCTCCCTCGACGACGACGAACGGCAGTTCCTCGGCCCACGCGCGGAACTCGCGCTGCCAGTTCGGAAGGAGCGGCTTCGGACAGACAAGCAGCACGCGGCGAATCTGGCCGCTGCGAATCAGCAGCCGGATCGCCGTGATCGTCTGCATCGTCTTGCCGAGTCCCATCTCATCCGCGAGCAAGGCCGCCGATTTCGAGAAGAGCCAGCCGATTCCCTCGTACTGAAACGGGAACGGCTCGTGCGGCATGATCAACTCTTGCCCGCCGAGCCACGACTGCAACGGCGGTTGCAGCAGGTAGAACAGCCGGTCTTCGATGGAGAGCGCGTCGGCGGGCGGCTTGATGCGCGTCAGCATTTTCTTTGCTTCAGCCAGCGCCTCGTCGTCCATCAGCGACACCGGCTGCGGCGGCGGTTCGAGAGGCGTAAGTTCCTCTTCGCTCGGGGATGAGGCCGTGTCGGAACCGGCCTCGCCCTCCGTCTTATGTTCTGCTTCCTTTGTGGCGAGGAACGACGCGCCCTCGGGGAACGTGATCCCAAACGTGGTGACTTTCGGGCGAGTCGGCTTCCACGGCGGAAGCAATGTCGGCGACTTCGGGGCCAACACCGTTTCGGTCTCCAGCGCCGGCCAGCGTTGCAGCGCGACGTTCATCCCCGACGAGAACAGTTGCGTGGACAACGACAGCGACAACGTGGATGTCGGCACGTCGTCCAGCAGTGAGTCGAGCGACGACCCCGCATCATCGACCGTCCAATGCGGACCGGGTATGGCTCCGTCGGCCGGTCGCGTTTGCAGGCGGCTCGCCATCTCATCGAGCATTCGGAGCGAACCGTCACTCATCGGATCGTCCTCTCTGTTACGCCGTCCTTGCCGTGCCGAGTCGCAGCGTTTCTTCGAGGGCTTCGCGCACCCGCTCGAACGGTTCGCTCAGATGGGCATCGACCGGGATCGACTTGGTGTGCTTTTCGATCTCGCCCCGATCGGCCGGATAGTCCGGATGCAGTCCGATGGAGAGCTTGCCGAAGTGCATCGCCGTCTCGTCCGTGGACGACGATTTGATGAGGCACGCCACCGGCATCGGCACATGCTGCCGGAGATCGAGGAGTTCGTCGGACTCGATCAGCACCAGATGCGGCTTGACGCCGATCTTGTCGAGCAGCGTCCGGCCGATCAGATCGCCGAGCACAAAGGGGCGCAGCGTCGGGCCGTACAGAATCTGTTGCGCCCGATTCGGCTTCACGGGCGCAGTGCATTGGAATTCGAGGGGCCGGCCAAACCGGTTTGTCACCAGCAGGCCACCCACGAATCCACGCTCCGCGTCCTCGATGGCCGTCAGGAAGCCCAACCGAAACGGGTCGTTGTTCCCGTGCGACATCCAGCCATCCTTGCCGTCGTCGTGCGTCGTTGTGTGCCGACGAGTCCACTCGCCGAGCCGTCCATCCCTGTCCGTCACGCCTCATGATCGGAGCCTCGTCGGTGGCGACTTGAGCGCAAGCGCACGACATCACACCGCGAACGATCCGGCAAACCCGACCGGTCGCGGGTGACTCGACCTGCCCGACGAGAATGATTCAAGTTGATGAGTCGATCGCATTTCCAAACTAGCCCGACGCGCGAGCGAGGGCTTTGCGTAGATCGAACGTCCAGCCCTCGCTCGCGCGTCGGGCTAGTGGGGGGAATCAGGATCTGAAACTCGTTCTCGCGTTGTTCGGTTGCCCAAGCGGGGGGCGAGGACTCACAATCGCCGCCGACTTTCTCCCACGCAAACAATATAAATTGCCCGAGCCATAACCAACCCGAAGTGTGAGCGAGAGGCTGCGGCCCGATTCCCTCGCTCACGCTTCGGGTTGGTGTTGCCCGGTCATTGTCTTTTCCCGCTACCCACCCCTCAAGGTTCTCCTTCGATGAGTCAATTTCCTCGCCACGATCTGGAGTTCGCCGACCGCACTCGCCTGGCCGAGTGGCAGGCCCTGCGAGTGCGTGCGTTGCTGGAAGCGATCGTTCCCGCGAATCCCTTCTGGACCGAGAAGCTGCGTGAGGCGAACGTTGAGCCGCGTTCGATGCAATCGCTCGACGATCTGAATCGGTTGCCATTCACGACGAAGGCCGAACTGGTTGCGGATCAGGAGGCTCATCCGCCGTACGGCCGCAACCTGACGTTTGGCCCGACAGATTACTCGCGTCTCCATCAGACATCGGGCACGACAACGGGCCAGCCGCTGCGATGGCTCGACACACCCGCCAGTTGGAACTGGATGCTCGACTGCTGGACGACGATCTATCGCCGGATGAACCTGCGCCCTGATGACAGGCTGTGTTTTCCATTCTCGTTCGGCCCGTTCCTCGGTTTTTGGGCGGGCTTTGAAGGGGCACTGCGTCAGGGCAACATGTGCGTCGCGGCGGGAGGGATGAGCAGCGAGGCCCGACTCAAGCTGATCCTCGACAACCGGATCACGCTGCTCGGGTGTACGCCTACCTACGCGCTGCGACTTGCCGAGGTGGCCGCCGCACAGGGAGTCGATCTGTCGTCGAGTTCCGTCCGAGCGATCCTGGTCGCTGGTGAACCGGGCGGGTCGATTCCGTCGGTTCGTTCGCGCATCGAAGCGGCATGGGGCGCGAGGGTCTTCGATCACTGGGGCATGACCGAAATCGGGCCGCTCGCCAGCGAATGCGACGACGATCCCGGCAACCTGACCGTGCTCGAAACCGAATGCATTGCCGAGATCATCGACCCCGCCAGCGGCCAACCCGTGGCCGCCGGCACGCCGGGCGAACTGGTCATCACCAATCTGGGCCGAGTCGGCTCGCCGGTCCTCCGCTACCGCACGGGCGATCTGGTCGAGGCCGATCCCGCGACGCACTCATCCGGTCGAACATTGCTTCGGTTGAAGGGAGGCATCCTCGGCCGGACCGATGACATGCTGATCGTGCGCGGCAACAACGTCTTTCCGTCCAGCATCGAAGCGGTCGTGCGCGAGTTCTCCGAGATCGTCGAATTTCGCATCGTGGTCGCTCGCCAGCGCGAGATGAACCACGTCCGCATCGACATCGAACCGCAGCCGCTGCTCGACGAACAAGCGTGCGCGACATTGGCCGACCGCGTCTCGAAGGCGATCAAACAGCGCCTGCAATTCCACGCCGAGATCGCCCTCGCCCCATCAGGTTCTCTCCCGCGTTTCGAGATGAAAGCGAAGAGGTTGGTTCGCGAGTAGGCGCACTCGTTCCATCAAATCTTGTTGGCACGGAGAATCATGCAGCAGCAGGCCAACGAATGGAGGGAGACGACGAATGAAGCGAGCCGGCGGGTTGCTCAAGAGGATCGGGATGTCAGGAACAGCCACTCCATGATCGTTGGGCGGTATTCGGCCAAGATGGCTCGGCGAGTTGCCAGATCGAACGGGGCGAGTTCCGGATAGTCGTAGGTCTTCGCTTTTTGAATGTCGTCGATGCTGGTGAGCGTGCGGAGTTGGTGGGTGCTTTGAAACAGTTCGGCCATGCGGGTGGAGATGGTGATGTCCAGGAAATCGTGCGTCTCGATCAAGAGATCCCAATTCGCGAACTGATGCCGCGTCTGCACGGTGAAGATCTGAGTTTCTCCACCCTCGCAGTCACAGATGATCAGACCGCGTTGACGGATGGGAATGCCGAGCAGTTCATCGGCGGTGAAGGCGGCTCGCACTGACAGTCGATCGCCCACTTGGTTGGCGGCGGCGCAGTTGGCACAGAGTTCCTGAGCGCCCTCATAGATGTCGTAGGCGTAGACCATTGCCTGCGGAATCTGCCTGGCCAAGCCCACGGCGTAATAGCCCTCGGCACAACCGACATCAATGATCTCGGAATAGCCGGCGGCGCAGACCTCCCGGATCCACGGGTGAAGCTCGGACTCGTAGGATCCCAGCAGCTTGGGATAGAGCGCACTGCCGATCGAGGTCAGCACCGGGTACTTCAGTCCGGCGAATGGTCCGTGGCGGACGATGCCCTCGGCGAACAACTCGTGGATTTCTTGAGGTGACAGAGACTGCATGCGACCTTTCGCTCTCAGAAGCTATCCGAAAAGAAACGGCTTCTTTTCAGGGTGCCGCGGTCACGGCTTGGCGTGGCCGTGCTTTGGTTGTAGTGAAGACACGGCCACGCCAAGCTGTGACCGTGGCACCCAAAGCCATTTTTCAAATAAGTTGTAGCAAACCTACTTTCCGGACAGAC
>JAYUFF010000448.1:0-14505 GCA_043738825.1 Schlesneria sp. | reverse complement strand
ACGATTCCGTCGCTCGACACGCCGACCTGCCATGCCGAGACCAAGCGGTTCAACGACGAAGCCCAGAAGCTGGCGAACACCGAGGTGCTGGTCGTCAGTATGGACCTGCCGTTCGCGGCGAAACGCTGGTGCGGAACCGAAGGGGTGGCGACCGTGAAGACGCTCAGCGGTCATCGCTGCACCGATTTCGGCAGCGATTACGGAGTTCTCATCAGCGGCGGCCCGCTCGACCGCTGTTTCTCGCGAGCGATCTTCGTCGTGAACGCCGCCGGAAAGGTGACGTACGTCGAGTACGTGAAAGAAATCGCCGACCACCCGAACTACGAAGCGGCACTCGCCGCCGCCAAGGGTTGAGATTCAATCACGACGAACGATGCCGTCGAGGTTTTGCGAGACGCACCGGCCTTCGAGCCTTGGCTGGACCGGTGCGTCTCGAAGCCTCGACTGGCAAGACAGTGGTGAGCAACATGAAATTCTTCACTCCCGAACTTTACGTGCGGTTCAATTCGGCTGTCACCTCGGTGGCCAACCGAGCGAATACCGATTGGGAACGCGCTGTGGCCGCGTATCGCAAGCATCGGCGTTCGATCCGCCTCAAGCTGCCTGCGTCGGTGGCGTGCCTGGCCCACGACACTTGCCTGCATGACGCCGAGTATCTGGGCTTTACCAAAATGACGATGCCCGCGATGACGGGCGACATGGCCCTGATTGCGGTGAGAAAAGACGGGGCGGTGAACTTCTTGGTCTATGTTTTCGATGGCGAGCCGATGGTCACGCGCCCGCTGGAAGCCGACATCTTTGATGTTTCTCAACCGCACTGGCTGTACGACGAGATTGACATCGCGAGGGCGGGAGTCTTCCAGCACGACATCCTGCTGAGCGACGGTCGTGTGCTTTCCGTTCAATTCACCGCGTTCGACATGCTTCCGGGTTCCTCCACAAAGTTGGTGGCGAAGCCCGTTCGACCTCGACGCGCCGTTCCCGCTTGAACGGCTTGGATACGAAGCGGCGCTGGCGGCCGCGAAGGGTTGAGATCAATCACGCCGTAGGGTGCTGTCGAGGCTTTGCGAGACGCACCGGCCTTCGGTCTTGGACGGATCGGTGCGTCTCGAAGACTCGACAATCCCAACTTGCCAATTCCAAGGCAAAAAATGGACAAGCAAAAATTGCTCATGATCCTCGGCTTGCAATTGCCATTTTCCGTGATGGTTATTGGTGCTGTTTTGGGACACTTCAACGGAGATTGGACGATGGGGGCGGCTTACGGTTTCATGAGTGGCATGGCCGGTTGTGCCTTCATACTTCGCCGCGCAAAAAAGATGGCGTGTGACAGAGGCTTTGGAGCGTACGAGCGATTCACAGATCGCGCTCGCGAAGTGATGCGACTAGCCAATCAGGAAGCTCAGCGGTTCAATCACGAATACATCGGAACCGAACACATCCTACTTGGCCTGGTGAGGGAGGGGTCCGGCGTTGCCGCGCACATCCTGAAGAATGTCGATGTCGATTTGCGCAAGATCCGCCTTGAGGTTGAGAAGATTGTGCAGGGCGGTCCCGACATGGTGACGATGGGCAGGCTGCCGCAGACGCCTCGCGCCAAGAAGGTGTTCGAGTACGCGATTGAAGAGGCGCGGAATCTGAACCACAACTATGTCGGCACCGAACATGTGTTGCTCGGCCTGATTCGCGAGCAGGAAAGCGTGGCCGCGCAGGTGTTAATGAATCTTGGCTTGAGGTTGGATGACCTGCGCGACGAAGTACTCCACCTATTCGGCCAGAACGGAGATGAGAGGCGAGATGTTGGAGATTGACCGACGGTTGATTGGTTGCGGAGTGGAAGATTTGAATTGAGTTGAGATTGATTACGAAAGGCTCGTTCCGTGAGTTTCATGGAAGTTTGGGAATTGCTCAGTTACATGGTGACGGTGATCGGCCTGCCGGTGGCGCTCGGCATCTTCATCTACGAACAGAACAAGGAGCGGGATAACGAGGACGAAGAGGTCTATCAGCTTCTGTCCGATGCCTATCACGACTTCCTCAAGCTGGTGCTTGCCAATCCCGACTTGAAACTCCGGTCACAGACGGCCACGCCGGATCTCACCGAAGAACAGCAGGAGCGGATGCACGTCATCTTCGAGATGCTGATCTCGCTGTTCGAGCGGGCGTATCTGACGGCCTTCGACGACCGGATGACCGCCAAGCAACAGCGCCGCTGGCACTCGTGGGACGACTTCATGCGCGAGTGGGTCCGCCGCGACGACTTCCGCGTCCTGCTGCCTCGCCTGTTGCAGGGCGAAGACCCCGACTTCGCGATCTACATCCGACGACTTGCCGATGAGGAAGGCCAGGCGACTGTGGGGTAGGTTTCCAACCTGCCCGCTACTGTAGTCTCGTCGCTCCGCCGGCGAGACGTCCGGTCGGCGGAGCGACCGGACTACAGTACATTGAATAGACCCGTTCCCGAGCTCGCTCTTCAATCGGCTTTCATCTCGCGGAGCGAGACGGCTACTTTCAAAACAACTCCCCTTGTGGGTCGTTTGAAGGCGAAGCGTCCGGTGGTTTGAGGCCGAGGTGATTGAGCCCCGCTGTTGTGATCGTGCGGCCTCGCGGGGTGCGTTGGATGAAACCGAGTCGCAACAGGAACGGTTCGACTTCATCTTCGAGTGTGTCGGGCGGGACGTTCATCGTGTGGCCGATGGCCGACAGTCCGGCGGGGCCTCCGCTGAAGATGGTGATCAGCGTGGTGAGATAGCGCCGGTCCTGAGCCTCCAGCCCGACGGCATCGACTTCGAGCATCGCGAGTGCCCGCTCACTGATCGGTTTGGTGATGTTGCCGCTCGGTTCGCGGACGGTTGCGAAGTCGCGGGTCCAGCGCAGCAGGTTGTTCGCCTTGCGCGGAGTCCCCCGGCTGCGATGGGCGATCAGTGGAGCGGCATCCTCGTCGATTTCGGTCCGGAGCTTCCGGGCGTTGCGGCGGATGATCTCGGTCAGTTCGGCCTCATCGTAGAAGTCGAGATGTTCGCGATGCACGAAGCGGTCGCGGAGCGGTGCCGTCAGCATGCCACTGCGCGTGGTGGCCCCGATGATCGTGAAGGGCTTCAGTTTCATGTTGATCGTGCGGGCGTTCATTCCCTCGCCCAACACGATATCGACGCGAAAGTCTTCCATCACGGGATAGATGAACTCTTCAACGGCGGGGGGCAGCCGGTGAATCTCGTCGATGAACAGGACCGATCCATAGCTGGCGTTGGTCAGGTACGAGAGCAGGTCTTTCGGAGCCTGGAGCGCCGGGCCGGACGTGATCTGGCACTCGGTCCCCATCTCTTTGGCGAGTGTCATCGCGAGTGTCGTCTTACCGAGACCGGGCGGTCCATCAAACAAGATGTGCGACAGCGGTTCCTTCCGCTTGAGCGTGGCGTCGAGCACGATCTTCAGCCGATCGACAACCTTCTTCTGTCCGACGACCTCGCTCAGTTTTTGGGGCCGCAGTTCCTCGTCGAACCGCTCGTCGTCGGGATTGAAATCGCCAAATGGTCGCTCGCCACGCGGCGGTTGCTTCCCGCCGCCGTCCGACGGGCCGTTTCCTTCGATCACCTTTTGACGTGCCATGCTCGCGTCAACCTTCCGCCGCGAGTTGGGCCATCACGTCATCGGGGATGTTGAAGTTGGCGTAGACGTTCTGGATGTCGTCGTGATCTTCGAGCAGGTCCATCAGCTTGAGGACCGACCGGGCGGCGTCGATGTCCAGATCGACGGTGTTCGCCGCGATGCGGGCCATTTCGGAAGACTCCGTGGGAATCTTGGCGGCTTCGAGTGCGGCGATCACGGTCTGAAAGGCATCGACATCGCAGAGGACTTCAAAGTTGTCGCCGACCCGATTGACATCCCCTGCTCCGGCTTCGAGAGCCACTTCAAACAACCGGTCTTCGGTGACGTGCTTGGGCGAGATCACGAACACGCCCTTGCGTTCAAACATCCACGCGACGCAGCCCGTGCTGCCGAGGTTGCCGCCATTCTTCTCGAACAGTTTGCGAACTTCACCGGCCGTGCGGTTGCGGTTTTCGGTGAGGATCTCACACAGGATGGCCACGCCGTTCGTGCCGTAGCCCTCGTACAGGACTTCGTCGTAGGTTTCGGTTTCGAGTTCGCCGGTCCCCTTTTTGACGGCCCGGTCGATCGTGTCGGCGGGCATCGACGCCTTCTTCGCGCGGTCGATGGCGTATCGCAGCGCGAGGTTCGCCGCCGGATCGCCTCCACCATGTCGAGCGGCGACGATGATGTAGCGCGCCAACTTGCCGAACAACTTGCCGCGTCTCTTGTCGATGATCCCCTTCTTGAAGGAGATGTTGGCCCAGTGGGAGTGACCGGCCATCGTTTCAAATCCTAAATCTCAAGCACGAAATCCGAAACAAATCTCAAATCCGAAAGGACAAAACTCGAAACATCACCTGACCCCAAACGCACAGAACCTGGCCGGTGATTTCCGCCACTCAAAACTAAGAAGAACCGAATTGGGAACACTGATCGACGCTGATCTTCGCTGATTCGGATGAGTGAAGATCAGCGAAGATTAGCGTTCTGTTTCTGCATGGGGATTGGCTTCGGATTTTGAAGCGTGTTACGGCGAGCCGGGCTGAGCGGGCTTGGGCTGCTTCGGTTGGGGGGCGTGTTGTTTGAGCTTGTCCTTCAACCGCTCGATCAACTGAGGGTCCGAGTACTTGTCGGATTCGGCCGACTTCAGGGCCTTCTGCCACGATTCGAGGGCCCTGTCCACCTGTATCAGCTTGAGTTGGACATCGGCCAGATGATCCCAGAGCGTGGCATCGCCGCTCGTGCTTTTTTTGACCGCCTGTTCGAGTGGTCCGATTGCCTCCTGATGCTTGCCGAGCTTGAACAAGACCCAGCCCAAGCTGTCGAGGTACGCGCCGTTGTCGGGTTCCGCCGCGAGCGCTTTGCGAATCATCTGCTCGGCTTTTTCGAGGTTCTTCCCCTGGTCGGCCCACAGGTAACCGAGGTCATTGTTGAGCTGCGTGTCCTCGGGGTCGGACTCGTAAATCTTTTCGAGGATTTCCTCGCCCTTCCGGAACTCGCCCTTTTGGATGTAGATGTTCGAGAGGCTGAAGTGGCACACGCGCTGCAAGAATTTGTTGATCTCTTTGTCGGCAACCAGTTTTTCAAAACGAGGGATGGCTTGATCCCACTGCCGCGAGTGGCTGTAGATCCACGCTTCGTAGTACAGGTGACCTTTGTCGTTCGGTTCGAGCTTGAGCGCCTCACCAATCGACTCGACCGCGCTCTTGGCGTCGCCGTCGAGAACCTGCGCGCGGGCCAGCAGCGAGTAGAAATCGGCTTTGCGTCCCGCCAGCTTGCGTTCGTTGAGGGCCTCTTTGGCCAAGGCCACTGCATCGCCATACCGCTTGGCCAAGATGAGTGTTTGGCCCAACTCCAAGTACAGTTCGGGTGTACGCTCCTTCCCGAGTTTGATCGCGTGGCGATAGAACTCGACGGCATCGTCGGTTCGATCGCAGGCTTTGGCGATCCCGGCCAAAAGACGGCTCTTCTCGAAGGTGAGTTGAGACGGTTCGGCCTTGGCTTGTACGCGCCCGGCGGCCATCAGGGAATCGACGAGCTGGGTGTCTTCCGACAGCGCCTTGAGTTCGAGTTCCAGTTGAGCGAGTCCATCGGGACCGAGTCTGGTCAGAGACCGGCCAAACAGGTCCAGCAGGTCTTCCGTTTTCTGCAGCTTGCGGAGGATTCGGGCCAGCCCGATGTAGCCACTGGCGTCGCCGCCGTTTTGCAGCGCGGTCTCATAGATTTTCTTCGCCTTTTCCAGTTCATTGGCCGCGACCAGACGGTCGGCCAGAAAGTACTGAAGCGGGATGTTGTGCGCGTCCTTTTCGGCGAGAGCCTCCAACTTGGCGATCAGTTCGTCGCCGCGATTGAGCTTCAGCAGGATGTCGGCCAGCAATTGATAGGCGTCGCGTCCCTTGGAGGTTCGCTCCTTGTCGAAGTACTTTTGCAACTCGACCAGCGCCTCGTCGGCCTTGTCCGAGATGAGCATCACCCGCGCACGGTTGTAGCTGAGGTTGCCCGCACCGATTCGTCCCGACTTGGCGGCGAGGTCGAACGCCTCTGACGCGAGCTTGATCCGCCGGGCGTCGAGAAACACCTGGCCGATCTTTTCGTAACCGGTCTGCGGATCGGCCAGCAGTTTGGCTTTGGCTCGGAGATCGAGCTTGTACTTCTCGGGCTTGGTCAGCGCGTCGAAGATCACTTCATAACAGTCGGCCGCTTTCTCGGCCTGGCCGGTCGCCGCATAGAGGCTGCCGAGGCTTTTGTTGAGCATGACGCTTTCGGGCGACTCTTTGACAATTCTCGGCGACTTGAGAGCCTGTTCGAGATGCCTGATCGCATCGGGCAGCTTGCCGGTGATCGCGGCCTGCACCGCCAGCATCTGCAACAACTCGTGCTCGTTCGGGTCGAGTTCCACAGCCTTGGTGGCCGACTTCACCGCCGCTTCGACCTCGTCCAGCCGGAACTCGAGCGGGACGAGATGACGATAAACCTCGATGACATTCGGGTCGATCGCGACCGCCTTGCGATAGGCGTTCATCGCTTTGCGAGGTTCGTTGCGAGTCTCCAACAATCGCCCGGCCATGAACCACGAGACCGCTTCGTTACGCACCTGCTCGGCGGCCGTCAGCGGCTTGGCGGGCTTGAGCGGCAACGCCGGATCATCGCCCTCCTGAAGGGTGTAACCCCGCTCCAGTGCGGCGGCCGGAACCGGAACCTTCTCGGCTGGCTTGGTCGCAGCGGGAGTGTCCTCCGCCAGCGCGGTCGCGCTGAGCAGCAGGGCAGCCAAGAGTGCGGGCAGCAGGTCTCGTCGCGGAGCAGTGATGCTCATGATCCGATCTCCCTTCGGAACCACCGGTTCATTTGTGGTCTTGCCTCCCGCGAGCATCATCGCTGCGCGGGCTGATTCACGGTGCGAGATTGTAATTGCCCCGGCAACAACTGGCCAACGGCAAATCAGGGCGTTTTGGAGCCAGCGTCCCGGGCGCTTCGAGCGTCCGGGACACTATGCGGATCGCGAAACACGAGTCGCTTATTTGGCTTTCTTGGCCGCCTTCTTTTTGGCTGGGGCCGCGTGCCCGGTTGGCTCGGGGTGTTTGGTTGGAGCAGCATGCTTGGCCGGTGGAGCATGTTTGGCCGGAGCGGTCGGTTTCGCAGGTGCGTGCTTCACAGGAGCCGCGTGTTTGGCGGGCGTGGCCGCTTTCTTGCTGGCGGCGGCGCTGGACTTGGCGGCCTTGGCCGCTTCCTTCTTGGCTTCGGCAACCTTGTCGGCCGCATGCTTGGCTCTGGCTCGCGAGGCTCCGGACTTGTAGAGGGCGGCCAGACGATCAACGACTCCCGCCCCATCGTGTCCCTCTTCGGGGGCCGGGAACTTGGCGGGATCGAATTCGTCGCGAACCGCCTTGTCGGCAGACAGGCAACGAATTGAGAAGCAGAACACCTGGACATCCGACTTCCGGACGACGGCCTTCAGCGTCTCACCCATTTGCTCGATGTCTTGATTCGGCGGAACCAGACCCAGCCAGACCAGGGCGCGTCCCATTGCAGGGTCGAGCGGGATCAGGTGTGCTCCGATCACGGATTGCAGAGTGTAGTTCCGCACGAACGTCGAGAGATGCTTGATCTTCGCCAACTGCTTCGTGGCCAGTTCGAGCGTCTTCTTTCGGAGACTCTCAAACTCGAAGGCGAACGATTTCTCGAAGACGTACTGCAACACACTGCGGACGCGGAAGGCCCGCCACTCGGCATCGGACTGTCCGACGAAAGCCCGCTCGATCTCCGCGACGGAACTGACACGAATCTCGTTCAGGTCCGGGAACTCGACGAACAGCTTCGCGTAGGACTTTTCGGCCTCTTCGACGGAGGTGTCTTCGAGGCAGATCGCGAAGAGCATGGTCTCCAAGACCGGCCGGTCGTCCTTGGGCACGGCGACCTTGTATTGTTTTTTGATCGCCGGCAGCAATTTTTTAAGGATCGCCGCCCGATCCGAGGTCTTGGCACGCGACGCAGCAACCATGTTTATCCTTTATCCTCTCCGTGGGCAGAGTCGATCACTCACCGGTGATTGTTGGCAGTTGTACGACGGGCTGATCGAGTTCAGCCACAGGTGGCTTCGCTGTCGCGACAGCGTCCGCAGCGTCGTCCGCATCATTGTCCGAAAGGTCCGAGACAGTCTCGTCATTGGAATCGGCCTCGTCATTGGAATCGGCTGCGGAGTTGCCAGGCAGCACCGCCTGCAACATGCGTGAGACCTCAATGCTCTTCTTCACCGACGGGTCCAGGACGAAGCTGATGACGGGCGTGTACTTGGTTTGCAGCCGTTCGGCCACCTTGGCTTGAATGAAGCCCTTGGCGGAGTTCAGTCCGTGCATCGCCAACGACTGCGCCTTGGCATCTCCCATAATCGTGACGAAGATCTTGGCCGCCCGCAGGTCGGCAGCGACCTCGGCCCCGAGCACGGTCACGTTCTTGACTCGCGGATCGCGCAGGCCGAACAGTACCGTCACACTGACCGTTTCTCGAATGGCTTCAGCAGCTCTTTCCGCTCGACGTGAATTCATCCGCAACCGTACCCCGACCTAAATATGAATGATCCGCAACCGTCTCGAAGCCCGGCTTTTCTGAAAGCCGGGCTGCTCTCCGGTGTGCATCTTCCCAGAGAGAAGTCCGGCTAACAAAGCTAAGCCGGACTTCGGCCTAGAGCGCCGCTGATTCGAGCGTCCGTTTGACTTCCTCAATCTTGTAGGCTTCCAGCAGATCGCCTTCCTTGATGTCGTTGAAGTTTTCGAGGCGGATACCGCACTCCATGCCCTCGCGGACTTCCTTCGCATCATCTTTTTCTCGTTTGAGCGACGCGATGCCGTACGTGTGGAGCACCTTCTGGTCGCGAATCAGATTCATCCGGTGCGACCGTTCGATGGTTCCGTTTAACACGCGGCAGCCAGCGATCGTCCCGAAGCGCGTGATGCTGAACGTTCGCAGCACGATGGCACGTCCGGTAACGACCTCCCGCTTCTCGGGTCTCAGCATCCCTTCGAAAATCCGCTTAATCTCATCCATGACTTCGTAGATGATGTTGTACCGGCGGATCTCGACCTCTTCCTGCTGGGCCAACAACTGAGCCCGGTCTTCGGCAATCACATGGAAGGCGAAGATCACGGCGTTCGAGGCGGCGGCCAGATAAACATCGCTCTCGTTCACGCCGCCCACACCCTCGTGCAGCAGCTTGATCCGGACCTCGGGGTGTTCAAACTTGTGGAGTTCTCCCCGCAGGGCTTCGAGTGAGCCGGGTGTGTCGGCCTTGACGATCACCATCAAGTCTTGGACTGCGCCCTCGCGTGCGGCGTTGAGGATGTCCTCCAGTGTGCGCCGGCCGCCCATCTTGGAGAGCACGGACTCGCGACCCTTCTGTCGCCTCTGCTCGGCCGCTTCGCGAGCCGCGTCGAGGTTGGCGAGCACCAAGAATTGATCGCCTGGACTGGGGACGATGTCCAAACCGGCAACCTTGATGGGCATTGAGGGCGGAGCTTCGAGAACCTCCTCGTTCCGCTCGTTGTACATCGCACGAATGCGACCGAACGCCTCGCCACACAGGATCGCATCGCCGACTCGCAGCGTTCCCATCCGCACGATGAGCCAGGCGACGGGGCCGCGGCCTTCGTCGCGAAAAGCCTCCAGGCAGTTGCCCGAGGCCGCACGGTTGGGATTGGCTTTGAACTCGTGCAGGTCCGCCGTCAGCAGGAGCGTGTCGAGCAACTCGGGCAAACCCTGCCCGGTCAGGCCCGATGTTCGCACGACTTCCACGTCACCGCCCCATTCGGAGGCCAGTACGTCGTGAGTCGACAGGTCGGTGAAGACCCGCTGTTCGTTGCGGTCTGGCAGATCGATCTTGTTCATCGCGATCACCATTGGCACTCCCGCCGCCTTCGCGTGCGAGATGCACTCGACCGTTTGCGGCATCACTCCGTCGTTGGCGGCGACGACCAGCACCACGATGTCGGTGACATTGGCACCGCGAGCACGCATCTCACCGAAGGCCGCGTGGCCGGGAGTATCAACGAACGTCAGCTTGTGGCCGTTGTGTTCGATCTGGTACGCGGCGATGTGCTGAGTGATGCCGCCGAATTCCGATGCCGCCACGTTGGCGGATCGCAGTTTGTCGACGAGCGTCGTTTTGCCGTGATCGACGTGGCCGAGGATCGTGATGATCGGCGGACGAGGCCGCATGTCTTCAGGACGATCTTCACCGGTGGCCTCTTCGGACACCTGATCCTCAATGTCCTTCTCGCGATGGATACTGAGATCGACGCCCAACTCCAAGCAGACTTCAATCGCAAGATCCTCTGCGAGCGAAGAGTTGATCGTGGCCATGTCACCGCGGGCGAACAGGATCTGAATGATCGACTTGGCTGGCCGACCAATGGCCTCCGACAACGACCGCACCGTGATCGGAAAGTCCACTTCCGCTGAACTCTTGAGTTCCGATCGGACGTGCCGGCGCTGCTTTGGCCGAACGTGGCCGATCCGGCGGCGACCCTCCTCTTCTTCTTCGCCCCGCGACGAACTCTTTTTTGTCCGCCGCTGCATCCGGCTTTCTTCCAGATTTCTGCCGAGATCGCCCTGCCGTGACTTCGTCAGCGCTCCCTCTTCCGGGTCACTGATCGCCCGCTTCTTGTTGTCCGCGCCCTTCTTCGGCAGATGCCGACTGAGCGGACTGGCGCTCTTCTGTTGACCGTCGGGATTCAGGCGAATGACCGGCTTCTGCGCAGCCGCCTCTTCCGGTTTCGGCGTCTTGGTGGCGGGCCGTTTGAAGTCGGGGATTGCCGCCAGATTGGGGGATGATGTCCGCGCTTTCTTGGTAGCTCCCGTTTGGGAGGCTCCGAAAGACCTGGCCGTCATGGACATGGAGCGCATCGCGCGCGGTACCAGCCCGGCTTGAGGCATATAACCCGGTTTGATCGACGGAGCGCGAACATCCGACGGCGAATCGGGCAGAAGCGGGTCACTCGGGGTGACCGCAATTCCATCCAACCCTTCTGCGTTCGGTGGTTCGGTAACATCGACAACCGCAGAATCCTCAGGGCTGTCGAGTGAGCGGTCCTCAGTCTTGCTCAAGACCGCCCCTGAATTTCCCACTGTGGTAGCCGCAGAATCCAGGCTTTGAGGGCTTGGTTCGGCGGCTGTCGAGAGAATGGAACCGACATCGCCAACCAGCGGTCGTCCCGTTTGTGAACGTGCCGCCATCATGTTGCGAATGGTTCGGGTCTTGCCGGCGACATCAGAGGATTGCTCTCGCACCACCGGAGCGAAGCTTTGTGCCGGTGCGGCGGGCTGCGGCTTGCTGCTGGACCGGATGATATCCATCACACGGTCGCGCTCGTCCGGCGAAATGCTCGCCAGCGCCGAGTTCTTGATTGTGATCCCGGCTTTCGCGCAATGATCGATGAGCAGCTTGCTGTCGATGTCGAGCTCTTTGGCAAGAGCAAAAATACGAATTTTCAAACGCGGTTCCTCGTTCGGGGTAATGCTCTGGTCAGCTCGATGTCGTCGAAGCCAACAGCCCTTGGGGCTGTGTTTGCCATGTTGTTTGCCTGGACGGTTCGCCGATCCAGTTCTCCGTCACACGTCGGGCAGCTAACCCGTCGAGAGCATTATCCCCTAAGAGAACACCGAACTTCAGGTGAACACTCAAACTGTACGATTTCTTGAGGTCGTTCTTCACGAGAGACGAACACGCCATTCATTCCGAGCAACGACCGTAGCGTATGCAGTGGCCGTAGTGTATGCAGTTTGGGCATCGATCTCCAATAACGCGGGGTCATTCCACGGGCGAATCTCCTACGGACTCCAACGACACCGCAGGCGGCATTTCGTCATTGACTGTAGGCTCTGAGGCGGCTGGTACGTCGTTTTGATCCGTCGTCGCTTCGGGAGTGATTGGCACGGTCACTGGTGGAGGCGGTGCTTTGTATGTCCCCGCCAGCATCGACTGAGCCCTCTCCGTCAAGCGCCGCTGGCGTTGTTCGGCTTCAAGTCGCACGCTTTCGCGCTCCGCAAAGGCGACAATCACGTCACACTGTTCTTCAGTCAATCCGCCCAACTCGGCCAGTTGATCGGGCTCGATGACCGACAAATCGTCGAAGCTCAAAAAGCCCTGAGCCACGAGATTCTCGGCCAGTTCCGCATTGCAGCCCGGAATTTCGGAAAACGCCTGAACGGCTCGTTCGAGCTGCTCGTCAAGCTCTTCCTGAGTCATCACTTCAATGTCCCACCCCACGAGCTTGGAGGCCAGCCGTACGTTCTGGCCTCGTTTGCCAATCGCGAGCGACAGTTGATCGTCTCGAACCAGCACGATGACACGTCCGAGCATCGGACACAGAATGACATCTTCAACTTCGGCCGGCTGCAAGGCATTGGGAACGAGCACCTGCAGCGAATCGTTCCAGCGAACGATGTCAATTTTTTCGTCACCCAGTTCGCCGGTGATGTTCTTGATTCTCGCACCGCGAACCCCCACGCAGGCACCCACGGCGTCGATATTGTTGTCGATGCAGGAGACCGCGACCTTCGAGCGATATCCCGCCTCACGAGCCAATGATCGCACCTCGATCACGCGCTCGCCGACCTCGGGAATCTCCAACTCGAACAGCCGACGAACGAACTCGACATGCGTTCGCGACAGAATGATCTTCACGCGGCTACCGGATTTTCGCACTTCCAGAACAGTGGCTCGGACTCGATCGCCGATGCGGTAGCTTTCGCCCGGGATTTGTTCGCCGCGCGGAAGCAGGCCCTCTGATTTCCCGAGGCTGACAATCGCGGCACCGCCTTCAATCTTGGTGACGGTCCCGGTCACGATCTGATTGCGAAGTTCGGTGTACTCGTTGAACAGGGAGTCTCGTTCCGCCTCGCGGATTTTTTGGATCATCACCTGCTTGGCGGTTTGAGCGGAAATTCGACCGAGCAAATCTCCCAACGCATCGGCGTTGATTTCCTGCCCGTTCGACTTGACTGTGGGGTTGCCGTGATCGCGATCGACGTGAACTTCGACCTCATTCTCTTCGCCGAAATGCTTGCGCGCGGCCGACAAAATCGCCTGTTCGATGCCCTCGAACACAACTTCCTTGTCGATGCTCTTGTCGCGATGAATCGCGTCAACGATGCGAAGCAACTCGGGACCGTTCATTTCAATCTTTCCCCGTGTCCGATGCTCGTCGAGCGGCGGACGAAACCGAAGTGTCGAATCACCAACACCACAACCAGAAATGCACAACGTCTGACGAAGTCCGAAATTCGACCTCAAAATTGATCTGTCAACCCGGTCAGCCAATCTCAATCAACAAAAAAAGCGGGCACATGTCCCACTTCTTTCCCGGCGACACCGCAAAAGTGCCACCAGCAACATCAGCTGCGATCAGCATGGCCAACCGCAGTTCCGAATCACCGGAATGGAACCGCATCTACCGAATCACATGGCCGAGGCCCCCGATCGAGAAGCCAAGACTGACACAACTGCAGTCCTTGCCGTTCGATGCTAAACAAAGCCTGACAGTCGCTTGCAATACGGGCGAGACGATACTGGTCGAACCGCAAGCTGTCAAGCAGTTTGACGATGCGGCGTGCTTGGAGTGGTGGTCCATATTGAGCGTAAGACGGCCTTCCTTGGTCGTCGCGTCAGGAATGAAGATGTGGTGGTCGAGGAAGGCCGTCCTGCGAATGTGTACCACGACCCCGCCGCCAGCCCCGCCTTGAGCGCCCCACCCTTCCCCTTGATCCCGGCCGGCCGCAACAACTCGACCCCGCCCCTCATCCCGCCATCGTTCGAGTACGCCCCTCATCCCATCCGCCGTCCACCGCCACGATTTGCTGATCCCCGCTTAACAGCCTGTTGAACAACCGTAGGATGGACGCCCCGTCCGTCCGTTTCCAATGGGTTTTCGCTCGGACGAGGCGTCCAAGCTACGTCTTTCAACAGGCTGCTAACGGCGACGCCGCCACCTGCCGCAGCAACTCGTCGATCGTCCCGATCTCGTTGTAGACCGGGATGAGAACGGTCAGGAGTGGACTCGGCGAACATTCCGTCATGGCACGGTCCCTCCGGATCAGTCGATTGGGCTGGGTTCAAACAGTGGCGGATTCGGGTTTCGGTGGGCTGCTCTTGTCCCCTCGCCCCGGCCTAGCGGGGAGAAGGTGAGCAGCCTGTTGAAAACCTCAAGTAGGGTGGGACAAGCTCGCTTCGAGCGCCGGCCCACCCTCTTCAATCGCTTTGATTCATGGTGGGCCGGCGCGGCGAAGCGCCGCTGGTCCCACCCTACGTCCCTTTTTCAACAGGCTGTTAGCTCGACTTTTGCCATTTCAACACTACCCAAACTACTTGGAACCCCGAGGGTTCTTTGCAGCGGCTTTGAGTTTTTGCACACCCTCGGTAAATCG
>JAYUFF010000447.1:0-2048 GCA_043738825.1 Schlesneria sp. | reverse complement strand
TGGGTCTGGTTGCTGAGCTTGTGGACATTTGCAGCCAGCGCCTGCTGGGCCGCTTGGACACGAACTCACCGCAATCACCCCGGATGAACCCATTCGGTTGAACCGTCCGCCCAGTTCTCCTTCTTCCAGATTGGGACGGAGACCTTGAGTTCGTCGATCAGGAACTGGCCCGCTTCAAACGCCTGCTTTCGGTGAGGACAACTGACCGCCACCGCGACGCTGATGTCGCCGAGTTCCAGATGCCCGAGCCGATGGACGATCCCCACCTTGTCGATCGGCCAGCGAGACCGCGCGGCCGCTTCGAGTTCTTCGAGTTTGGCCCTCGCCATTTCCGGATAGCCCTCGTAATCCAAGGCGACTGTCTGGCGACCGGCCGTCAATTCGCGAACGGTTCCGAGAAACAGCACGACCGCGCCCGACTGAGGCGAACGAACGGCCTCGGTCAGCGCGTGATAGTCGATCGGTTCGTGAGTCAGTGAGATCATGGCAATGTTCGGGATTCGATTTTGGAGAGTGCTGTCGTTCAACCGCCGCTCACCGGAGGGAAGCAGGCGACTTCATCGGTCGTCTTCAAGACGCAGTCGTCTGCGGCGTAGTCGTTGTTCACGGCGACGAGCAACTGCTGAACGAGTGGCTTCAGATCGGGGTACTGGTCGGTGAGGCGTTGCTTCAGCGCGGCGACCGTTTCTCCGTCGGACCACGGTAGCTCGACGATCGGACTTCCCGCCAGATCGCGAGCCTTGGCGAACAGCTTGACCGAGAGTGACTTCATGATGTCGCCCCAGTCTCCCGACGAACTTCGCTCATCAGGGCCAGAGCGTTTTGATCGGGGTCGTGGAAGAAGGCCATCCACAAATCGTGGTCGGGCATCGGCGCAACGAGACGCGGCGGTGAGACGAACTCGACCCCCTGCTGCGACAGCGACTCAAACGCCTGCCGGATGTCATCGACGTTGTAATAGATGAGCGACGCGCGGTGATCGAACTCGGGCGACTCGGCCTTCGACAACATCAGTCGGATGCCACCACAATCGAAGAACCCCATCGTGGGCAACTCGAACAGGAACGTCATCCCGAGCACATCGCGATAGAACGCGACGGCTCTTGGAACGTCGCGGACGTTGATGGCAATCTGGCCAATGCAGTTGAGGCTGACCAACGCGGCTTTCCCTTCGGCAGACATCACGGCTTTGCTTCAACAGCCGCATCGACCACGACCAGCCTGTGGTTTTCAACGTCGTACTGGTACTGCTTGCCGCCCGGTAGTACGGGAAGCTGGATGTTGTTCGCCTTGATGATGTGAGTCATGAATTCGTCGTGGTCCTTGGGGAAGTGTCCCTCGGTCGCCTGATACAGATTCACGGCGTGTTCGATGTGCGATTTCGAGATCCGTTCCAGCATCGGTCCATACGCCGAAGTCGGGGCCGTGATCGGATCGGTTGCTTCGATCTTGGAGTTGCTCACTTTGGCATTGGCGTTGGGATCGTACTGGCCGACATCCTGGGTCTTCTTGCCGATGATGCTGTCGGGCGACTTCTTGGTTTGGTCTTCCAGCGACTTCATTCCGCAGCCGCAGGCCGCGACGAGAATCAGACAAAATGCACATCGCGTCAGCATGATTTGTTCCTTCGGGAGTGATCCAGTTCGTCGTCGCAGTGGCCAACGGCACCAGCGTACTGACGGCGAGTGGAGTTGAACAGACGGCGGAACACTCGTGGCCGTCACGTCGTCCACAGTTGGGCTGCCAGCGCGGGCCAGCGGGCGTAGTCGGGGACGATGGCATCGGCACCGGCTTGGATCAGGCGGGTGCGTTTCCATTCCTCGACCCGGCCGCTGCGGTGTTCTTCATCACTGGCGACGCCGACTGCCACGCCGCCGAGTTGTTTGATGTTCTCGATCTCGATGAAACCGTCTCCGAATCCGAGCAACTCCGCGCCGTCGGCCTTGGTCTCGGCGAGCATCTGCTGCATGACGGCCAGCTTCGAGAATTCGCGCGGGTCATCGCCCGGCCCGAAGATGCGACCTGCAAAGTAGTGGTCGATCCCGAGC
>JAYUFF010000446.1:0-5448 GCA_043738825.1 Schlesneria sp. | reverse complement strand
TGTCGTTCTATCTGTTTCTGATGATCAAGGAAGTGAGACTCAATCAGCGTCAGGCCAACTTCGTGGACAGTGTGACTCACGAACTGAAGTCGCCGATCGCGTCGCTCAAGCTGTATCTGGAGACGCTCGAAATGCGGCCGGTCTCCGACGAGCAACGGGCCAAGTTTTACCGGGTCATGGACCAGGAACTCGAACGGCTGGACCACCTCATCACGCAGCTTCTGGAAGTCGGGCGGATCGACGCCATCGGCGAGCAGTCGGACCCCGAGGACATCCTCGTCGATTCGATGCTGCGACGGTGCGGCGGGGCGGCGTGTGCCCACCACAAACGGGACGAAGTCGAGACGGTGGCCTACGACATTCAACCGGCCGTGTTGCACGCGCGGCCACTGGTCGTCGAGACGGTCTTCCGCAACCTGATGGACAACGCGATCAAGTACGCGGGCGATCCGCCGCGAGTTGAGGTGAGCGTCCGCGTGACCGATCGTGGGCGCGTGGTGACTCGGATTGCCGACAACGGTGATGGCGTGCCGCCCGAATTGCGGAAGCGCATCTTCGGAATGTTCTTTCGCGCGGGGAGCGAACTGACTCGGCGACAAAAGGGAACGGGACTTGGCCTGTACATCGTGAGCGTCCTCGTCCGGCAAATGAAGGGGCGAGTCAGCGTCCACGACCGCCCCGGCCAGCCGGGCAGTGTGTTCGAGGTCGATCTGCCGGGAAGGAGGGGGGATGGTTGAAGGTTGAGGGTTGAGGGATGAGGGTTGAGGGATGAAGCGGTCAGACCCCGAATGAGTAACGGCGTCTTCCACCGAATCGGTCTCTGACTCTCAACCCTCAACCCTCAACCCTCAACCTTCCAAAACGTCATGCGCATCCTGATTGTGGAAGACGAAGAGGCTCTGGCGAACGGGTTGAAGTTCAACTTCGAGCAGGAGGGGTACGACGTGCTGCTCGCCGGGGACGGCCCGACGGCGCTGAAGCTGTTTCAGTCGGCAACGCCCTCGGTCGATCTGGTCATTCTCGACCTGATGCTGCCGGGCATGAGCGGCTACGAAATCTGCAAGGCGATTCGTGTGGTGGACAAGCTCGTGCCGGTGCTCGTGCTCAGTGCGCGAACGCTCAGCGAAGACAAGATGCACGCGTTCGACTGCGGCACCGATCAGTACATGACCAAGCCGTTCGCGCTGCCCGAACTGCTGAACCGCGTCCGCAATCTGTTGGAGCGGCACAAGACGCTGCTCCGTGCGACGAAGGCCGATGCCGGAACAGCGGTCGCTCCCGAGAACTTCGAGTACGAACATTTCCGGCTCGATCCGCAGTCGTTCGAGGTCGTCGTGGGCGACAAACGCCAGAGCCTGACCACGCAGGAGATGCAACTGCTGCGCTGCTTCATCGGGCACGAGGGCGAGGTGTTGTCGCGGCACCAGATTCTGGACGAGGTCTGGGACCAGAATGCCGACGTGACGACGAGGACGATCGACAACTTCGTCCTCCGGCTGCGCAAGCTGATCGAACCCGACCCGGCCCGTCCGCGCTACATCCTCTCGGTGCGAGGGACCGGCTACCGCTTCGTCAGCGGACGGAAGAATTCCGCGTCGCTGGGCGAGAAGAATTTGGAACACTGATTGACGCTGATCTTCGCTGATTCGGATGAGTGAAGATCAGTGAAGATTAGCGTTCCGTGTTTCTGTTCACTTTGGTTGTGGCTGAACGTAGTGAAGCCGCTCTGCGCCATCCGTGATTGTGACGCTGCTGTTTTTCCAGCGGCCCAAAGAACGCCGCAGGCCCGGCACTCGTGAGAGCACCGGGCCTGCGTAACATTGACCTCGCCCGGAACTAGAGAGTCCGCACGAGTCGGTGGCCGCCTTCCGGACAGCCCGTCGACTAACCTCAGGCTGAGCCACCTCGCTGGCGTTTACAACTGTCTGAATCCAAAAAGTCACCTCCCTTTCGTGCTAGAGTTCCCCGCTTCGATTGGCAGCCAGTGCCGACCATTTCGCAGGCTTCCAGAACCGTCGCGTACGTGACCGCGACCCACGGGCAAGATCATTCCCCATCCGACCACATTCGGCAAGAGGAGACTTGGCCTCGCCGCCCATTTTTCTCCAAATGGGACACGGCCCGTGACGCTCGGGTTCGCGTCCGTCCTGCCGCCGATCAATGGCCGTGAGGGATTGTCGGCGTGCTGCGAATGCGCGTCCCTTCCGGATGCTGCGACAGGTTGAGGTGCTGATCGAGTCCGGTGATCTCCAGCTTCAACCCCTTCAGCTCGAAATCGCGGCGAAGCTCGTTCAGTTTTTCCATGGTCGAGTGATCGACCAGGTTCGTTTCGGACAGATCGACGATCACGTTCTTCTCCTGCAACAGACCGTACGTGTAGATCTGGCTGCGGAACATCAGCCAGTTGCTGAACACGGCCGACTTGGCCGCCGCGATGCGATACGTTCGTTCATCGACCTGCTCGATGCTCAGAAACGGCCAAAACAGCGAGGAGATCGGCATGCCGTTGATGAAGTGAATCAGCAGTTTGACTCCCATGCCAATGAAGATTCCGATCAGCAGGTCGGTGGCCAGCACGCCGATGATCGTGGAGACGAACACGACCAGTTGCTCGCGGCCAAGGTGGTAGACGTGGGCGAATTCGTGCAAGTGGGCCAGCCGGGAACCGGTGAAGACCAGCATCGCGGCCAGCGCCGCCAACGGAATCAGATTGAGCAGACCCGGAATGAGGGCCACGGCGGCGAGCAGGAACAGGCCATGAAACATGTTCGAGAATTTCGACTTCGCTCCGTTGTCGATGTTGGCCCGGCTGCGGACGATCTCGGAAATCATCGGGATTCCGCCGAGGAACGCCACGACCGTGTTGGCTACTCCCACCGCGAGCAGGTCGCGGTTGAGATCGGTCTTGCGCTTCTGCGGATCGAGCATATCGACCGCCTTGGAACTGAGCAGCGACTCCAGGCTGCCGATGATCGAGAACAGCGCGACCCACTTCCACGCGAAGCCCTGCTTGAGGATCGAGAAGTCGGGGAACACGACGAGCCGCGTGAGATCGAGTGCCCGCGTGCCGAGCGTCTGCACGGCATCGAGCGGCACGTTCACGAGATGCTTCTTCGCCGCGAGCGTGAAGCTGCCGCCGAGCGCCGAGTACGTGTAGTCAGGGGTTCCCGGAAACGGGACGTGCAGCACGAACAGCGCCAGCGGAACCGTCGCCAACAGCACGATCAACTGCGCGGGCACCTTCTTCGCGAGCTTCGGGAAGAACGCGGGCATCCCGAACATGATGGCCAGCCCCACGATGCCGATCACCGCGATCAAGGGGTTGAAGTGAGTCAGCGCGGAGGGAAGATGCAGGATCAGGTCGAGTGGCTCAAGCGGATGACCGTGTGCGTCGAGCAACAGCTCCTTGGGGACGCCGAACGCGACGGGAAGCTGCTTGGCCATGATGATGACGCCGATCGAAGCCAGCAGGCCGTGAACGGCCGCAGACGGGAAGAAGTCCCCCAGCACGCCTCCTTTCAGCGCCCCAAACGCGATCTGCAGCGCACCCGACACCACGGCCACCGCGAGCATCATGCGGTACGCGGCGAGTGTCGCGTCCGCCTCAAGCAGTCCGGACTTCGTGGCAAAGGCCGTGCATTCGATCACGCAGCCCAGCACGATCACGATCAGTCCCGCCGCCGGCCCCTTGATGGTGAGCTGCGAGTTGCTGAGCAGCGTCGCGAGGATGCCGCCCGCGATGGCCGTATAGATGCCGGCAATCGGCGGGCAACCGCTCGCCCCCGCGATGCCGAGGCACAGCGGCAGCGCAATCAGAAAGACCATGAAGCCCGACCTCAGGTCACTGGCCAGGGAGGTCGAAGCGTTTGAAGGTAAAGGCAAAGCGGACATTGATGATCCCCTGCAAGGCAGTTTTGTGAACGTTTGGTGGCCGCGTGTCATGACGGCGATGGAATCGCCCGCTGCGGCACCGTGGTGGTGATGGGCGTGTCACGGAACGTCGCCGGACCCGGTGGTCGGCGGTTTGGTTTCGTGCTGGTTGTCGTGCGTGTGAACGCCGGTCTGGTGTTCGTGAGGCTCGCCGGACGCGGGCTGCTTGGTCGAGAGGCCCTCGCGGTGTTCGAGCAGTTCGTGCGCCGCGCGGTAACGCGAGCTGATGTTGTATTGGGGAAATAATCCTCCCATCAGAATGAAGGCGGCCAGCGTCAGCACCGCGAATCGCTCGTGCGGGCCGATGCGCAGCGAAACGGTGGAGACATACTTCGCCCCCGTGAAGATTCGGAAGTAGGCTTGCACCACGGCGATCCCGTTGAGTGCCGCCGCGATGACGACCGCCACGCCCACGTAGGGATAAGCTTCGACAGCTCCATCGACGAGCAGTTCGGCTCCCACAAAGCCCAACGTTCCGGGGAATCCAACGCTCGCGAGGCCCGTCAGCAGGAAGCAGACCGCCAGCGTGGGGGCGTGGTCGTACAAGCCTTGAAACTCGGCGAGGCTCAACCGACCGCGACGCGCTTCCAACGCTCGCAACGTCAGACCGAAGCCTCCCAACGACAGCATGACCGAGACCCAGACGCACAGTGCGCCGGTCAGCCCGATGGGAGTGACCACCTCCAACCCGACGAAGACCAGCGCCGAGTGACTGAGGAACAAGAAGCAGAAGAACCGCCGGGCATCCTTCTGAACGAGAGCCATTCCGGCGGCATAGACCGCCGTCACGAGCGAGAGCAGCCCCATGCTCCGCAAGACCCAGTCGGGCGCGATCGGTAGGACGAGTCGCACAGCCGCGTAGGCTGCGGTCAGCGGTGCCGCGAACAGCAGCGCCGTCCCCAGCGAGGCGCGTTCAAACAGGTCGGTCAGCCAACTGTGGAACGGAGCGATCCCGCCGCGAATGAGAATCGCACCGAGCAGCGGTACGATCGCCCACAGGCTGTGAACCCGCCCATTCTCTTCTCTCTCCACTGCGGCCCAGCCCGCGATCAGCAGGGCCACATAAGCGGCCATGTACAGCGAGTAGATTCGCGTCGACTGGCCTCGGGATCGCAGTTCGAGATATGGGGGAACGGTCCCGGCCGCCAGCAGCGCGATCACCAGCCACGGCTCTTTACAACTGAACAGCGTCAACACGATGGATTCGGAGATCAGCATCGAGACGAATGAGAACCGTCTCACCTTGGTGCTGAGTGTGGTGAGCACTGTCAGGAAATAAAGCAGCGCCACGAGTGGCAGCAGCGGCGCACTGAGCTGGTCGATCACCAGAATCTCGCGACCGACGAGCTGCGACAGCAGGTGCCAGGCATCGTCCGCCTGAACCGCCTGCATCTGTTCAAAGTCGAACCACGCCCCGGCGGTGCAGAGCAACACCAATCCCGAAAATCCCAAGCACCAGTTTCGAGCTCGATGAGGATCGATCGCCCGACTCACGCACAGCGCACCGATCAGTGAGCA
>JAYUFF010000445.1:0-2056 GCA_043738825.1 Schlesneria sp. | reverse complement strand
ATGATCTGTTGTTGAGCGGCCGTGAATTTCATGGCGGCTTGAGTTTCGTGATCGCTCGGGGAACGACCGAACGTGATTTGCCAGGCTCGACCGATGCGAGCAGCCGGGTCGGCGGAACCGGCTTCGTCCTTGGAACGGCTCGCCAGTTGTTTGGCCGCGTTCACGATCAGGCCACTGTTGAGCAGCATCAGCGCCTGCGGGGCGATTGTCGTTTTGGTTCGGCAGCCGCACGCTTCGTGCATGTCGGGGAAGTCGAACGCCGCCATCAATGGGTACGGCAGGTTGCGTTTGGCGTAAATGTAGACCGAGCGGCGGACTCGATCGGGTGGATCGCCGACCTTCCAATTCGCGGCACCGCCGAAATTGGGAGGCAACTCGGGACGGACGCCGGTTCCGAACATGGTGTCGTTGAAGTTGCCAGACGCGACCAGCCACGCATCTCGGATGCGCTCGGACGAGAGACGCTGGCGGGGGAAGGCGGAGTAGGTTGATGGTTGAAGGTTGACGGTTGATGGTGAAGAAGAAGCTGGAAACTCGGCCAACTTCCCATCGGTCCCATTCGTCCCCTCAGTCCCATTGTTTGAAGTCCCATTCTTCAACGCACCCGCCTGCCGGTACGTTGCCGACAACACGATCAGCCGATGCAGGTGCTTCGTGCTGAAGCCGCTGGCGATGAACTCGGACGTGAGCCAATCAAACAGTTCGGCATGTTGGGGCTTGGGTGTTTGGACGCCGAAGTCGTTCGCGGTTTCGACCAGTCCCTTGCCGAAGTGGCCCTGCCAGATGCGGTTGACCCAGACACGATGCGTCAGTGGGTGATCGACCGCTGTCAGCCAGCGGGCCAGTTCCGAGCGTCGTCCCGACGAGCGTTCGTTCGGCGGCGTGATCGTGGGCGGATTGAGAGTCGCCTCGCGGCGCAGGATGGAAGGGAAGTGAGGAGCCAGTTCTGCGAGCGGCTTGTCGTAGCTGCCCGTCTCCAAGAGATGCGTCTTGGGTGGTGTGGTCGAGAGTTCGGCGACGGCCATCACGTTCGCTTCGTGCGGCGGTTTGGGCTGCTTCTGTTTCGCTTCGGCCAGCAGCGCGATCAGCTCTTCACGACGGGTCTTCTTGTCCTCGGCGATGTGTTTCGGCAAGTCGTCGTTTTTGTACTCCATCTGTCGCTCGGACCAGAACGCGAGTTGCCGCTGCATCGCGGATCGTTCTTCGGGAACGCAGTCAATCGCGGCGAGTACGTCGGCCGGGAACTTCATCCGCTTGTCTCCCGCCATCTTGATCCGCGCGGCCTTTTCGATCTCGTGCAACTCGTGCCGCACATCGGCGGTCTCATCGAACCACTGCTGTTGCTGACGACGGTACTCGGCCAGTTGCTCATGCTTTCCGACGGGGACTTTGTCTTCGAGGACGATCCCGGAGAAGAACGCCTGCAACTGATAGAAGTCGGTCTGAAGGATCGGGTCGAACTTGTGATCGTGACACTGCGCACAGCCGATCGACAACCCAAGGACCGCAGCACCGAGATGCCCCGTCAAATCGTCAAGGGCCATCTGGCGGGCGAGGTGAATGTTCGAGGCATTGCTCTCATCCGGCCACATCCGGCAGTAACCGGTTGCGGCGAGCGCTTCGCCGTCGTCGGGGAACAGTTCGTCTCCTGCCAACTGCTCCTGGAGAAAACGGTCGAACGGCAGATCGCGATTGAACGCGCGGATGACATAGTCGCGGTACTTGTATGCGAGCGGCCGGGCCGGGTCGGCGTTGAAGCCGGCGGTCTCGGCGAACCTCACCACATCGAGCCACATCCGGCCCCACGCCTCACCGTAGTGCGGGCTGGCCAGCAACCGTTCGACCAGTTGTTCGTAAGCCTCAGGAGATTCGTCGGCCAGAAACTCAGCGGCCTCTTCTGGAGTCGGCGGCAACCCGACCAGATCGAACTTCACGCGACGCAGCAGCGTCAGCTTGTCGGCTGGCGCGGAGAGACTCATCCCGTCCTTCACCAGTAGCGCGAGGATGAACGCATCGACTTCGTTGTGTGGTTGCGATCCGCGTGTCGGCGCGACGA
>JAYUFF010000444.1:0-5452 GCA_043738825.1 Schlesneria sp. | reverse complement strand
AACACCGAGATCATTTTCAAAGGGAGTCTGCGCTGGCCCAAAGCGGCCGGTAAGATCACGATGCTGCGACTGGAGTTCTTCCAACCGCGACAAGGCGTAGAGGTGACGCTCACCGAAACATTGGGAATGGTGAAAGAAAAGGGTGGGCTCTATCAATTTGAAACCGAACTGATAAAGACACCCGTCAATTTCGTGGGGAAGTGTAAGGTGCGCTTATGGGCACAAACGATCCCGATTGACTATGACCCTTCCTCGGGAGTAGCACCCAAGGAATCGGCAGTCATCGTCGGCCTGACTGACGTGGAGATGCGCTAAACTTTACTCGTGCCACCAAATTTCGAGTGGTGGAAAGATTGCCTCTCAATGTCAAGCACGAATTGACGCCGCGTTGGACTCGAGTACCTCGCGGTACAAGGCTGAGGTTTGTTCGACCATGCGTTCGACGTTGAATTCGCGTTCGACGGTTTCGCGGGCGGATTGGCCGATGGCGCGGGCGCGGGCCGGGTTGTCGAGCAGTTCGACGATTCGCTCGGCCAGGGCTTCGCTGTTCGAGGGAGGGACGAGCAGTCCCGTTTCGTTGTCGCGCACGGCGCGGTAGACGCCTCCCACCTTGGTCGCGATCACGGGACGGCCGAGGGCCATCGCTTCGAGCATGATCGTGCCGATCCCCTGTTGCAGTGACGGCAGGACGAAGAGGTCCATCGCGGCCAGAGCGTTGTCGAAATCGAGCAGGTTCGGGACAAACGTGACGTGCTCGTTGATGCCGAGTTCCCGCGCGAGGCGTCTCAGGTTGGATTCCTCGGGACCGGCTCCGGCAATGACGAACTCGACCTCGCGCCCCTGCGCGAGGACTCGCGCGGCGGCACCGAGGAAGAACGGAAAACCCTTAACCGCTTCGAGCGGTCCGGCCGTGCCGACCACCGGCGTGCGACCACTCTTGAAGACATCGACCAGATCGCATGAGGCCGCTCGATCCACACCGCTGTGGATGACGGTGATGAGTGCTTCCGACAGACCGGTTCGCTCGACGAGGTCCGCCTTGACCGAGTCGCTGACCGCGATGATCCGCCGACACCAGCGACGGTCGAGTGAAAACCGTTCGTTCGGTTGCAGATAGTCGTGCATGGTCAGAACGAAGGGACGTTGCAGACGCCGCGCTATCCGAGTGGCGTGCCACAGCGCGCTGCGAGACTGGACGTGAATCAAGTCGGGCGGATCGGCTTGCAGTTGGCGCAGCATCAGCTCGCGAACGACCGCGCCCCAGATCGGCCATTGCAGATAGGGAAACTCGCTGATGTGCAGCTCGCGCCGCCGTTCGCGATCGACCCTGCGGGCATCCGGACAGGCGACGGCGGTGCGCAGTCCGCGCTGCGGCAAATGCTCGGCCAGCCGCAGCGTGTACGCACAGCTTCCGCGAACGGAAAAGCGTCCAGCGAACAGCAGGATGGAAGGCTCGACTTCGGACATGAGATAGATTCTTAGTTCGCAACTTCTGTGCAGGCTGCGCGCATGTTGCAGGCGAGTGACAAGTGACAAGTGCGAAGTGTCAGCCAAGCACCAAACGTGGCCACTTTGCACTTCGTACTTGTCACTTGTCACTTTGCACTCGCCACCTGGTTGGCGGCTTGGCCGCGTTAGGCTGTTTGTTGCGTCGGCGGCGAGAGAGGTTAGGGGCGGTATCGACTGCGACAAGGGGACAAGCAAAGGCTGCTGTCCCCCACTCCCCTTGTCCTCTTCAACTCCGCCGCAGCGACTTGGGTCGGCTGAGAATCTCGTTCAGCAGAATGGCCTGCCGCACTCCCTGCGGATCGCGCAGGGCCTTGGCGAGCGGATGGATGCTGCCGGCTCGATGAACGGCATCGCTCGTGGCGTCGGACCCGAGGTCTTTACGCACCGCCGAGTCAATGTCCTGCTGGACGGCGGCACCAATCCGGTTGGGTTCGATGTGATCGTGCAGAAGAGAACGACCACCCTGGCCCAGCGCCGAGGTCTGCAAGTGCGACGCGGCCGCTCGCTCACCGGGCCGTTGTGTTGCGGACTCGGCATGCGCAGGACGCTGCTGTTGAGGCTTGGCCTTGCCTCCCTTCTTGTCGTTCGCGGCGCGAGGCTGCTTTTGTTGTGGGACCGGTGGCGCGGGCCGCTTCTTTTCCGGCCGACCCTTGTTGCCGACAACCTCTTGCAGAAACTTTTCGAGTTCGTTTTGCGCGGGATCGCGCGGACGGTTCTTCGGTCGGGGTGCCTCATTCTGTTTGTTCCCCTGAATGATGTTCACGAACCAACTGAGGACCGACACGGTGAAGATGACCAGCCCGATGACCTGGCTGATGCCGATGGCAAGAATCGGTTCGGGCATGGGAAACATGGGTTCGTTCCTGAGCGGACTCGTGCGGTTGGGCTGTAGTGGATTTCCAGCAAACAGGGCTGTGCGCTGCTCGCCCCTCACCCCCGGCCCCTCTCCCCAAAGGGGCGAGGGGAGGAAGAATCGACCTCTGGTTCTACTTGGTCATGCCGGTTCCGGCGATGGCGGTTCTCATTTGAGTATCGGCTTGGACGTTCTTGAGTTCGTAGTAATCGATCAGCCCCAGTGACTGCTTGCGGAAGGCTTCGGCGATCGCCATCGGGACGGAGGCTTCGGCCAATACGACTTCGGCGCGATTCTTCTGCACGAGAGCGATCATTTCCTGCTCGCGGGCGGTGAAGTCGGCTCGCCGTTGTTCGGCCTTGGCCTGGGCGACGCGCATGTCGGCTTCCGCCTGATCGGCCGACAACCGCGCACCGATGTTCTCACCCACGTCGATGTCGGCGATGTCGATCGACACGATCTCGAACGCGGTCTGAGCCTCCAGCCCCTGATTGAGCACCGTCTGCGAAATCATCTCGGGATTTTCCAGCACCAACTTGTAAGAGGACGTGGAACCGATGGCCTGCACGATCCCCTGACCGACGCGCGCGATGATCGTCTCTTCGGTGGCTCCACCGATGAGTTGATGGAGATTCGTGCGAACCGTGACGCGGGCGCGGGCTCTCAGCAGGATGCCGTCGGCGGCCACGGCGTCGAGCGTTCCCGGGCCGCCCTTTTTGGGATCGGGGCAGTCGATCACTTTCGGATAGACACTGGTTCGCACGGCTTCCAGGATGTCGCGTCCGGCCAGGTCGATGGCTTGAGCCGTCTGCCAGTCGAGATCGATGTTGGCCCGATGGGCCGCCACCAGGGCACGAATCACGTTGGGAACGTTGCCGCCGGCGAGGTAGTGCGATTCGAGGTCTCGCGTGCTGATCGGATAGACATCGGTCAGGCCCGCCTGCACGGCCGTGATCTTGGCTCTCACAATCACCGACGGGTTGACCTTGCGGATCGTCATCATCACGAGGTGCGGAAACGAAATCCCGGCACCGGTCATCTTGCACTGCATCCACAAACTGATGAACCGGGCAAAAATTGCGAAGAAGATCAGGACGACCACTCCCAGCACGGCGGCGATGCCCAAAATCACTGGCAGACTTAAGGGTGCTTGTGCCAAGACAAAGGAATGAGGCATGAAAATCTCAATGTTGTTGGAGGGATCGAATGGCCGCATGACGTGAGGCCAGCAACCGCAGCCACGTCTAACTCTGTGGGAACTCGAAGTCAAGCGGCCTCGCCGACTCGGCCTCATTCCCAAACGGATCATTGCTGGCGGGAGGCTCACCCGGACGGACCAGCAGTCGCGTGCCACGAACCTCCAGCAATTCGACCGATCGACCCGGTTCGATGATCATCCCCTCACTGAAAACGTGCAGACGCTCTCCGTCGAGCAGAACCAGACCGCCGGGATTGAGCGTCGTCACCGTCTTGCCAAACCGGCCGATCAACTTCGTCAACCGGTCGGTCTCTTTCACAAAGGGCGTCAACTCTTCTGAGGTCGGCGCTTCGAGCAGCACTCGTTTGCCGAGAGCCGTGCGCGGCAGGATGTAAAACGCGACCCCCAGCGCGGTGGGAACCAGCAGCAGCAGCACACCACAAAACGCCCAGAAGACATTCGGGTGCGACGTGCCCCACGCGCGGTACGCGAAGACCAGCGACACGATCAGCGTGATGAAGGTAATCACGCCGAGCAGGCCACCCGAGGGAATGAAGACCTCGGCGGTCAAGATGCCAATCCCAGCGATCAGCAGCAGGATGGCGAAGATGGCATTGGAGTCCATGACGGGCAGAGGCACCTCGGTGGGGAGAACTGATCCGCGCCGCAGGACGATTCACAGGCGACGCCGGTCCAGTGTAGCCGCCGCGTGACGCGAGACAACCGACTTGCCCGACCGAGCTGGATTGAGATGTGGAACGGACCCCCTCGTGCATTGTCACCGCTTGATCTTGGGGTAGCCACGCTCGCCAGAGCGTGGGGTCCATCCAGCGTCTCGCCCACGTTCTGGCGACCGTGGCTACGACAACAACCCCCAATTCTTAGGTGTGACAAAGCACTAGGTCCGTTCGTTGTCCCGTCCGGACCAAAGGGTCCGGGGGCTTTGCCTAAAAAATCGTAGGGTGGGCATTGCCCACCACAATGCGTTGTGAGTTGGTGGGCAATGCCCACCCTACATTTTGTGAGCCGCCGTATTTGTTAGGCAAAGCCGGGTCCGGGCGACAGACAGCAATCTCTGCGGACCACTACTCGCCGCTTCCACTGCTCGTCAGCAGCTTGCCGACGAACTGCGATGCGGGGAGAGTCCCCATCAAATACGTGTTGCGTCCGTCGAGGATCGTCACCTGCGTGCGAGCCGATGACGCGAACTCACCCCCATGCGACGCGGGACGCAGCGCGATCTCGTGGTCGCCAACGGGAAGCTCGATCCGCAGCACCTGGATCGTGTCGGGAAGCAATCCCCAGCAGCGCGTGTCGGCGTTCTCAGTTGCCTCCCACGCGATCCCGGCCGCCATCGCGACGAGGCTCAGCGGCGAACCCTTATCGACATCGGTCACCGCTTGAGCGGCATAGATCGCCCCCTTCTTGATGACGCGGCGAGCCACCGCGCGCGCGATGACTTCCGTGTAACGAGCCTCCTGCTGACGCGCGGCCATCGTGCCGACATCGACGATCGTCGCGGTCTGTCCCTTCAGTTCACCATCGACGCGCACCGAGACCGCTTCGGCGATGCTCGGGAAGTTCAGCACCTGCGGCACCTTCACCGGGGCCAGCGTCGGCGGGATGCTCCGTTTCGAGAAGGCGTTCACGATCCGGTCGGCAACCAGCAGCGCGGCCTGAGTCGGAATCTCTTCCTTCTCTTGTTTGATCGGGCCGCGTCCGACGAGGGCAAAGACGTACAACACGCCGTTCCCCGGCGCGACGGGCTTCTCGTACTGGGCACGCTGCACGTCGGCTTGAGCATCGCGGAAGTTCGGTTCCCAGTTTGCGACCTGCACCCGCGCCCGAGCCGCCTCTTCCAGCGTGAGCGGCGATTCCTCGGCCAGCATCGC
>JAYUFF010000443.1:0-14563 GCA_043738825.1 Schlesneria sp. | reverse complement strand
TCTCGAAACTGCTGCGGCCGTGTTTCGGCTCGCCATCGCGATACGTGTTCTTGAAGAAGCGTTTCAAGAACCCCATGTTCTGTCTCCCCCTCGGTGCGCGGAGGCCATCCGCCACAGTGGCCCAACTCAAACTCAACGCCCGAACGTCTCGATCCAGTTCGGCGAATCGTCAACTGCGGCGGCTCTGGCCCATGCACCGTGGCAACTCTAGCACGCAATTTTCGACTCTTACTAAAAGGCTCACGCGACGCTCGGGATTTCTGACTGCGATGCCGTCTCTGCGGCCGGAGACACCGTCCACGGTGTGCCTGCCGGTCGGAGAAGCCTCGCCGCACACAGCCGTTGGGAAACGAAGGCAGACGCTAACACTCGGGAGCAATTGTCACGGCGAACCATGCGTGAGGCCGCGACTGCTGCTGACCCGGCTTCCCTGCAACTCTTACATTCCGCGAGTTGCGGCACGAGTCATACCGGTGGCGACGATTGATCCACCGCCAGCGGTTTGAAGAGGGTCGAACCTTGCGGGCCGTGCCGGTCAGATTGGACGCGCAGGCGGGCCGCACGTTTAGCCGCTACGCCAACGGCGTGCGAGTTGATCCACGGTTGGCCCCCATTCGCGCCCACGCCGTTGGCGTTGGGGCTAAACATTCCATAGAGGCCCGCGCACATTACGACTCGACCGCCACTTTAACGACGACCTTCACCACCTCGCGCGGCGTGGGAGGGACTCCGGCGGCGAGGCTCGGGGCGTGGATGTCGTCGGGATAGAAGATCATGAACGTGCCGGCCGGAGCGTCGTAGGTGGCGAGGCCCGGCTCGTAGAACATCACGTCCTGGTGTTCGTTGTACGGCGTGGTGACAGCCAGACCGCTCGACAGCGGTTCGCAACCGAATCGCTCGTGTCCGCCCGCGACGAACTGCACGTCGATGTGCTTCCGATGCGACTCCCACACGGCCCTGTCGGCCAGCTTGGTCTGGTAGCGGTTGACGATGCTCACCAGCTTCTTGCCGTCCAGCTCGTACTGGCCGTTCTCAACGTGCGTGAAGTCCGTACTGCCGAGGTACTCGATGGCCTTCACGATCCCGGCGGGCAGGTGAGCGTACTTCGCGTAGTTCTCAATCTTATCGACGATCATGTTTGAGTCCGTTTCAAGAGGTAAAGTGGGTTCATCATGGTCATCGACCAAACTCGAACTACAGTCGCTCGGCCAACGTCTGCCAACTTCGCCGACCATGCAGGACGGCCAAAACGACAACTCGATCCGCTTCGACCTGGAAGAACACGCCGTGTGGGAATCGTTTGAGCGGTATCCACCGAATGCTGCCGAGGACGGAGGCGAATGATTCGGGATCGAACAGTACACGTTCGCAGGCTCGCTCGAATGCCTCGGCAAAGGACTTTCCCAATCCCGTCCGCTCCGACTCGTACCAAACACACGCGTCACTGATGTCGCGCCGGGCCTCGGGCTTGATGAGCAGGGAGTGATTCATATCAGACCGCGAAGTCCGGTTTTGACCTCCTCCCAAGTGGAACCCTCGTCGGGGTTCAGCCGGTGCGCGGCCAGACGCCGTTCCAGTTCCGCCTTCAGCTCGTCAGAGATCATCGGAGGCGAAGGATCGTCGTCGATGCTGTCCCAAATCTCTTCGATCACGTCCAATCGTTCATCGACAGTGAGGGCTTTGATGTCGTCGAGATCAATCGTGCGTGGCATGGCGATTCCCTTGATCGAGGCTTGGATTCTCGGCGATTCCAAACTTTGGTGATTGTTGTCGAAAGAGCCTCACGATCCCGGCGGGCAGGTGAGCGTAGTTCTCAATTTTATCGACGATCATGTTTGAGTCCGCTCCGTCAGGTTAGGTCATTCATTCTTCAAGGTGAGTTGATCAGATTTTTTTGGGGGGTGTTGCTGGAACCGCAGTGGCCGGGCCTCCGACTGGTGAGGATTGTTTGTCCGGCTGTGCGCCTGGCCCTCGATCTCGCTTGTTGAATTGATCAGGGTTCAAGCCGGGTGAGAATTCGTCCGAAAGCGTCGGGCTACTCGCGGCGTCTCCGAAGGGGGTTCGGTTGCGCGGCGCACCAAACTCGGCAGCAGGTCGTGTTGGAGAGAGCGACTTCGCTTCGCGGAGGTCGCGCAGCAGTTGCCGCAACTGGTCGTGCTGAGGGTGGCTCATGCGAGCGATGATTGCGCCGCAGGGGACGGACACGGCGAGTGGCCGTGGTCCCTCTTTGCCCTTCTGAGCCAGTCCCAGTCCGCAGACGAGCGATTCGACCAGTTCTTCCGCCTCCTCACGCGACGAGAACAAATCGCCGACCGGATAGGTGCGTGTGACGATGGTCTTGTCCGCTGCCTTTTGGGTGGTGATTTTCAGCACTTCCGCGTCGATGACGTAGGTCAGTGCCAGCGGTTCCAGGAGCAAACGCAAGGCACTTCGCAGGGAGATGTTGGTGAGGTTCAGGGTCACTGTTGCGTCCGTGGCGATGCCATCCGTGTTCAGCGCTTCTTTGTCGATCCAGATTTCAATGCCGTGCAGCTCCTTGAGGTAGTTGAGTGCATCCTCCAGCGGGTTGTCGTTGAACGCCACCTCGGTCGGCTCCTCGCTCAGAGCGCGGAGAATCTTCTGCTCGTTGGGGGACAGTCGCGGCAGGAACTCGGGCACGGGGTTCGGCTTTGTTACAGGTGCGGCAGCATTAGGTGCGCGACCGGCGGGCGTGGCTTGTTCAATGGCAGGCGTTTCGACTTGAGCAACCAGTGTCAGTTGGCGGCGTTTGAGGGGCGCGGTGTTGTTGGGAAAGACCTTTCCTGATTCACGGTTCTCGAACGGCCCGAAGTTGAGTTTCTCCTGAGCCGACGCGCGGTTCGCCGCGCCACCGACGAAGAACAGGACACAGCAGGAGAAGGCCACTGGCAACCACAACAACACGCGACGACGGTTCGACGAACTGTTCATTGGGATTCTCCTCGAAGTGAAGCGGCGAAAGCCTGAGTCGGGCATGACAGAACACGCCGGGCAGGCTACGTGGCTCGCAGGGGCCTGTCAACGTGTGGCCGTTGGTCCCCTCACCGGCACAACCGATCCAACTTCTCAAGATTGTCGGGGTTTCAGGCCGACTTCTCGTGACTCGTGACGTGCAACTGGGGGAATCAACTTTTATACTGTGTTCCCCACGGATGGCAGTCGTTCACCAGCCTCACCCCTCTCGCCCCACATCGAGACTGCGCCGCGCCATGTCTGCTGCCCGATTCAATTTGTTCGGTGGCTGGTCCTCGACCGGCGGGACACTGGCGCTGGATGCCGCCTCCGTCGCCGAGGCGATCCACGACATCGCCGCACCGCTGATGATCGTGAGGACCACGCAGGGTCTCGCGCTGGGACGAGGCGGCTCGGGCGTGTTCGGTTCGTCGCAGAGCGACCTGCACCCGTATCCGATTGTCGGTGTCGTGCCCCCCGTGAGTACCGAGCAACTCGGCGACGCAAGCTTCTGCGCCGACCACGGTCTGCGCTTCGCCTACGTCTCGGGCGCGATGGCGGCCGGGATCGGATCGGAGAAGATCGTCGAAGAGATGGCCCGGCACGGCATGCTCGGTTTCTTCGGTGCCGCGGGACTCAGCCCGTCGCGCGTGGAACAGGCGATTGATCGATTGCAACGAGAGTTGATGGTTGATGGTCGAGGGTTGATGGTCAGCACCGAGCAACAGGACACTTCGTTCTTTTCCGCCCCTCAACCCTCAACCCTCACCCCTCAACTCCCCCACGGCTTCAATCTCATTCACAGTCCGAACGAGCCATCGCTGGAGAAGGCGATTGTCGATCTCTACCTGCGGCGCGGGGTGAGGCTCGTCGAGGCGTCGGCCTATCTCGACCTGACGCCGCACGTCGTGCGCTATCGCTTGCACGGGATTCATCGCGACGCGGCGGGGAACGTCGTCACGCCGAACCGGGTCATCGCGAAGGTGAGCCGCATCGAAGTCGGCTCCAAGTTCTTTGCTCCCGCGCCGGCGAAGATGCTGTCCCAGTTGATTGAAGCGGGAGCGATCACGCACGAGCAGGCGCTGCTCGCCGAGCAGGTGCCGGTGGCTCAGGACATCACGGCCGAGGCCGATTCGGGCGGCCACACGGACAACCGTCCCGCGCTGACGCTGCTCCCGACGATCCTCGCTCTGCGCGATCGAGCGATGGGACAGCATCAGTTCTCTCAGCCACTGCGCGTCGGCGCGGCGGGAGGCATCTCGACACCGGCCTCGACTGCGGCGGCCTTCGCGATGGGAGCCGCTTACGTTCTGGTCGGCTCGGTGCAGCAGGCCTGTGTCGAATCGGGAACGTGCGACGCGGTGAGGCAGATGCTGGCCGAGTCCGAACAGGCTGACACGGCCATGTGTCCGTGTGCCGACATGTTCGAGATGGGCGTCAAGGTGCAGGTGCTCAAGCACGGCACGATGTTCCCGATGCGCGCGGCCAAGCTGTACGAGACCTATCGCGCCTACAAGGGCCTCGCCGACATCCCGGCCACCGAACGCGACTGGCTGGAGAAGAACCTGTTCCGCGTGCCGCTCGAAGATGTCTGGCGGCAGACGGTCGATTACTTCTCGACGCGCGATCCGGCTCAGATCGAGAAGGGCCAGCGAGACCCGAAGCATCAAATGGCGCTGGTCTTTCGTTGGTATCTCGGCCAGTCGTCGCGCTGGGCCAACAGCGGCGAGCCGACGCGCCGGCTCGACTATCAAATCTGGTGCGGCCCCGCGATGGGAGCCTTCAACGAATGGACGCGAGGCACGTTCCTCGCCCAACCGCAGAACCGCCGCGTGGCCACCGTCGCATACAATCTGCTCCACGGGGCAGCCGTCATGCAGCGGGTGAACGCGCTGCGCAGCCAGGGCTTTCCGGTTTCGGCAGATGCCGCACGAGTAACGCCTCGTGAACTGAACGACCTCCTGTCCCCTCGCCCCGGCCTTGCGGGGAGAGGGTTAGGGTGAGGGGATTTTCTTCGCGATGAAGATGAAGTTGTTGATGAACTTTGGAGCGTGAGCGGAATGAGATGATGTTGTTCGAACTTTGGGAGTACGAAGGCGGGCATACCTTCATCGGACGCGATGATGATGAAGCGGTGTATCGTCATCGACTCGAAGTCGCTTTGGCGGGCGAAAGTGATGCTCGACTGGCTTGGTCCATTGAGGCGGCGACTTACAACGAAGCCATGCAGTTGCTCTATGATCGCAAACACTGGGGTCGCTATCGAACACTGGAAGAAGAACTTGGCGAAATCGTAGAAGCCGATTGATTCAATGGTCGGGTAACCGAACTAAACAGACAGACAACCGACGAATTAAGAGAATCCCCTCACCCTCACCCTCTCCCCGCAAAGCCGGGGCGAGGGGACAAGGCGGAAGAAGAACGACATGACAATGACACAGCCAGCCACACTCTCGCCAACTCAACCCCCTCTCGCCGTGGTCGGCTTGAGTGCGCTCTTTCCCAAGGCCACGAATGCCGAGGAGTTCTGGTCGAACATTCGGCGCGGAGTCGATGCGATCACCGAGGTTCCCGACTCGCACTGGAACCCCGACGATTACTTCGATGAGAACCAGAAGTCGCCCGACATGACCTACGCGCGGCGCGGCGGCTTCCTGTCGCCGCTGCCGTTCGATCCGTTGGAGTTCGGGATCTCGCCCACCAACCTCGAAGCGATCGACACGTCGCAGTTGCTCGGTTTGGTGGGAGCCAAGCGGGCGCTGGAGCATGCGGGGTACGGAGCCAAGCGGCAGTTCGACCGCTCGCGCGTCGGCTGCATCCTCGGCGTGACCGGGACGCTGGAGATGGTCATCCCGCTGGGAGCACGACTCGGCCATCCGAAGTGGCGGAAGGCGTTGAAGGACGCCGGTGTTGCCGACGACGTGGCCGAGGATGTCGTGAATCGCATCTCGGAAAGTTACGTCCCGTGGCAGGAGAATTCGTTTCCCGGATTGCTCGGCAACGTCGTGGCGGGGCGGATCGCGAACCGACTCGATCTGCATGGGACCAACTGCGTGGTGGATGCGGCCTGCGCGAGTTCCCTCTCGGCGATTCACCTCGCCGCGCTGGAACTGTGGACCGGGCGCAGCGACATGGTCGTGACGGGCGGCATCGACACGTTCAACGACATCTTCATGTTCATGTGCTTCAGCAAAACTCCCGCGCTGTCACCGACCGGCGACGCGAAGCCGTTCTCGGACGAAGCCGACGGCACGATCTTGGGCGAGGGAGTCGGGATGCTGGTCCTCAAGCGACTGACCGATGCCGAGCGGGATGGCGACCGAATCTACGCCGTCCTCAAGGGGATCGGCACGTCGAGTGACGGCGCGGGGAACGCGGTCTACGCCCCGAAGGCCGCCGGACAGATTCGCTGTCTGCAAGATGCCTATCGCGTCGCGGGGGTGACTCCCGACACGATCGAACTGGTGGAGGCTCACGGGACCGGGACGAAGGTCGGTGATGCGACCGAGGTCTCCGGCCTGATGCAGGTCTATCAATCGACGGGCCGGCGCGGACCGTGGTGTGCCGTGGGGTCGGTCAAGTCGCAGATCGGCCACACGAAGGCGGCGGCCGGGGCGGCCGGAGTCCTCAAGGCGATCTTCGCCCTGCAACATCGTGTTCTGCCGCCGACCATCAAGGTGAACCAACCGCCCGCCGCGATTCTGGCCGAAGACTCGCCGTTCTACGTCAACACGGAAGCTCGTCCGTGGCTGAAGCCGCAAGGCCATCCCCGCCGCGCCGCCGTGAGCGCCTTCGGTTTCGGCGGGAGCAATTTTCACTGCGTCCTCGAAGAATCGCCGCAGTCGTTCGACGAGCCGGACTGGGACGGCAACGTGCAGGTCGTCGCCTTGTCGGCCATGTCGCTGAATGAGCTGGCCGAGAAAGTTCGTGTTGGTTGGAGGATGGGCAAGCCGGCCCGTCCGGCCGTACCGACCGATGCCGCGTTGATGCAGATCGGCAGGAAAGCCGAGGACGGGACAGAAAGCCCCTCCTCCGACTGGTCCGACATTCGCCGGGCCGCGCATGCGAGTCGGGCGTCATTCCGCGTCGAGCATCCGCATCGAATGCTGCTCGTGATTGAGCGAGACAAGACCGACCTCGCGAAGCTGGTCGAGGGTGCTCTGACGATGCTCGACAAGTACGCCGATCGAGCCTCGTGGTCAACGCCCGATGGGGCTTGCTACGGTCGCGGAACACGAGCCGGCACGCTCGGCGTCCTCTTCCCCGGACAGGGGTCGCAGTACGTGGGCATGCTGCGCGAACTGGCCTGTCGGTTCCCGGCGATGAACGATGTTCTGGCCGAAGCCAACGCCGTCTTTTCTGCGACCCTCAATCATCATCCCTCCAGCATCAACCGCCTCAGCGACTTCATTTATCCGACCCCCTCGTGGACGAGTGAGGCTCGCACGCGGCGCGACAACGAACTGCGGGCGACTCAGATTGCCCAGCCGGCGATCGGCGCGGTGAGCCTCGGGGCGCTGGCGGTCCTCGATCAGTTCGGTGTCCGGGCCGAAGCGGCGGCCGGACACAGCTACGGTGAGTTGACGGCCCTCTGCGCCTCGCAGCGCTTTCAACCCGCCGCGCTCTATCGCCTGTCGATGCTGCGCGGACAGTTGATGGCCGAGGCGCAGGAGGTGGATGGCGGGATGCTGGCCATCGGCGCACCGCTCACGCAGGTCGAGGCGGCGATCAAGGAACTGGCCGTCGATCTGGTCGTGGCCAACTACAACAGTCCGAATCAGGTCGTGCTGTCCGGTCGCCTCCCCGAGATCGACCGGGCCACGGCCTTGTTCGCCGGTCGCAACATGCGCGGGAAGAAGCTGCCGGTTGCCGCCGCCTTCCACAGCCCGCTCGTCGCCACCGCGAGCCGCGCGTTCCGTCCCGAGCTCGATCACATCGAGTTCGCTCCGTCCGAGATGCCCGTCTATGCGAACACGACGGCCGCCGCGTATCCGACCGATCCGCGGGCCGCTCGCGATCTGCTGGCCGCTCAACTCGCGAAGCCCGTCAATTTCGTGCGCGAAGTGGAGCAGATGTACGTCGATGGCGTGCGGACGTTCCTGGAAGTCGGCCCCGGCGGCGTGTTGACCGGCCTCGTCAACTCGATCCTCAGCGGACGCGACTTCAAGGCGGTGGCCCTCGATTCGTCGAGCGGCAAGCGTGGCGGCGTGTTTGATCTGGCGAGCGCTCTGGCGCAGTTGTCAGCATCGGGGCACTCGATCCAGTGGAGCCAGTGGGATCCGCGCGGAAGCGGCCCTCCCGAAAACACCGGCAGCCCCCACCGGCTGCGCATTCCGATTTGTGGAGCCAACTACGTGAAGCCTCGCGCCGCCATTCCGCCTCGCCCGCCGCTGCCGACTTCGTTCGAGGCCCCCGCGCCGCGGCACGCCGAGCCGCAGTCGAGCCGCATGCTCGATGTCGATCCGTTCACCCTGGGCCAGCCGATGTGGAGCGCGCAGAGCCGTCCTCCCGCCGTGACCGAAGACTCCGCCATGACCGAAACCCGTGTCGCGCCGACTCACCTGGTCGTTGAGCCGCCTCGTGCGCCAACCGCTTCGAGCCAGGCTGCCGGCACGCTGGCGACGATCCAGGAAAACTTGAGAACACTCCAGCGGATACAGGACGAAACCGCCCGGCTGCATCAGCGGTTCCTCGAAGGTCAGGAGGCCGCGCTGCGCACGTTCGAGTCCCTCGCGCAGCGGCATCTGGAACTGATGCAGGGCGCGCGGTCAGTGGCCCCGTCACCGCAACCGACGACAGTTCCGACGAGCTTCTTGCCGCCAGTCGCCTCACCGCCACCCGCTCCGTTCGTGATGCCGGAATCGCCGGACTGGAATGCGCGAACGGAAACAAAAACAGTTTCGGCCGTCAGCCATCAGCCGGTCAGCCTTCGACCAATCGCGGCACCGCCGACGGCGGCTCCGAGTCCATTTTGGGAAGCGGCCTCGTCAGCACCGACTCCCGTACCAGCACCGTTCACGGCGATGACTCCGCCAGCGCCTGCGGTTCCAACTGCGCCGGTCGCCGCGTCGCCAAGTCCGGTTGTTCGTGCTCCGAGTTCTGCTCTCATCGCGGCCGTGTTGGCCGTCGTCTCGGAGAAAACGGGCTATCCCGTCGAGATGCTGAACCTCGGCATGAGCCTCGATCATGACCTCGGGATCGACTCGATCAAGCGGGTCGAGATTCTGTCGGCGTTGCAGGAACGTGTTCCGAATCTGCCGGCCTTCCAGCCGGAAGAGCTTGGTGCGCTGCACACGTTGCAGGACGTGGTCGGTCTCGCCGAAGCGCGGAACGCGGAACACGGAGTGACGTGTGAAGAGCCGGTGACTTCGGTCGCAAGCGCAACTCCATCCTTCAACTCTCAACCTTCAACCTTCAACCCGCCGTCCAGTTCCCCGCGGCGCGCTTCAAGTTCCGCGTTGACGGCAGCCGTGCTGGCGGTCGTCTCCGAGAAGACGGGCTATCCCGTTGAGATGCTGAATCTCGGCATGAGCCTCGATCACGATCTCGGGATCGACTCGATCAAGCGGGTCGAGATTCTGTCGGCGTTGCAGGAGCGCGTTCCAAATCTGCCGGCCTTCCAACCCGAAGAGCTTGGTGCGCTGCACACGTTGCAGGACGTGGTCGGTCTCGCCGAAATGCGCAGCGTGGAGCGTGGCGCACCAACCGCCGAACAGCAGCCTCTCACAACGAACCACCGAAGCGAGATGGCAAGGCCCGAGGAACAGATGGTCGTGCCCGCTTCAACGGCTCCGTTTCTCAACCCTCAACCTTCAACCCTCAACTCATCCTCGCTCACCTCGTCCGTGCTGGCGGTCGTCTCGGAGAAGACGGGCTATCCCGTCGAGATGCTGAACCTCGGCATGAGCCTCGATCACGACCTCGGGATCGACTCGATCAAGCGGGTTGAGATTCTGTCGGCGTTGCAGGAACGGGTTCCGAATCTACCGGCCTTCCAGCCGGAAGAGCTTGGTGCGCTGCACACGTTGCAGGACGTGGTCAGTCTCGCCGAAGCGCGAAGTGCGGCGCACGGAGTGCAGAGGGAAGAGAAGCCCCTCACCCGAAGGGCCGGCGCAGGAATAGCTGTCGTGGCCGACGCTGCCAGCGTCGGTTCGGATGCTGGCAGCATCCGCCACGAGGGGACAAGACTTGAAGCCCCCGTCGCAGTGCCTTCTCCAACCCTCAACCCTCAACCTTCAACCTTCAACCCGCGATCAAGCTCTGCGCTCGACACATTGACGCGCAGCATCGTTCGGCTGGTCGGCTTGTCTCCGTGCGCGGCGCGGCCAGCGCTGCCGCTGGCTCGCGGCGCGGAAGTGTGGATCACCGAGGATGGCCTCGAACTGTCGCTGCGGATCGCGGCCGAGTTGTCGGAGCGCGGGTTCAAGCCGCGCATCGTGAACCTCGACGAGCCGTTCCTGCCTGCGGTGCCGGATCGGCTCGGCGGGTTGATCGTCGTGGCACCGGCGGAGGGGATCAGCGGTCTTCAACTGTGGCGCGCGATCGAATGGTTGCAGAAGGCCGGGCCGGGGCTGCGTCGCCACGCGGCGACGGGCGCGGCCGTGTTTGCCACGGTCTCGCGCTTGGATGGCCGGTTCGGATTCGAGCCTTCGCGTCCGTTGACCGATCCGATGTCGGGTGGCCTCGCGGGACTGACGAAGTCGGCGGCGCGGGAGTGGCCCGAACTGACTTGCAAAGCGTTCGACCTCGCGGACGGATGGCCTTCGCCGGGTGAGGCGGCGCGCGCGGTGGTCGATGAATTGTTGCGGGTCGGTCCCGTTGAGATCGGTCTGTCCGCGCAGGGGGCGTGTACGACGAGCGTCGTCGAAGAGGGGCCGGCCGCGCCGGGGCCTGGTCTCGCTCCCGTGCAGCCGGGCGACCTGGTCGTCGTCAGTGGCGGAGCGCGCGGCGTGACGGCCGAAGCGGCGCTGTCGATGGCTCGCGCGTGGCGACCGCGTCTCGCGATCCTCGGTCGCAGTCCGGAACCGATCCCTGAACCGGAGTGGCTGTCGCCGCTCTTGACCGAGTCCCAGATCAAGCAGGCACTGATCGCCCGCGCGCCTCAGGGGACCATGCCGCGCGCGATCGACTCGCAGTTCAGGCAGATCGTGGCGCAGCGCGAAGTGGCGGCCTCACTCGCCAAGTTGCGGGCGACCGGAGTTTCGCTGACCTATCACGCGGTCGATGTGCGCGATCTGGCGACCGTGCGGCCGCTGATCTCGCAGTTGCAGCGCGAGTTCGGGCCGGTGCGCGGCCTGATTCATGGGGCGGGTGTGCTGGCCGACGGGCGGATCGAAGACAAGACGCGCGAACAATTCGACCGCGTGTTCGAGACCAAGGTCGCCGGGCTGCGCCACTTGCTCGGGGCCGTCCTGCCGGATGACCTGCGCGTGCTGGGACTGTTCTCGTCGTACACCGCGCGCCACGGCCGAGTCGGTCAGTGCGACTATGCCATCGCCAACGAAGTTCTCAACAAACTGTCGCGGCAGTTCTCGATCGAGCATCCGCGGACTCACGTCGTCTCCTTCAACTGGGGTCCGTGGGACGGAGGCATGGTGACGGGTGGCCTCAAGCCACTCTTCGCGTCCGAGGGCGTCGGCCTGATCCCGCTCGTCGAGGGTGCCGAGTTGCTCGTGCGCGAGTTCACTCAAAACGTCAGCCGCCCCGTCGAACTGCTCGTCATCGGTGAGACCGAGGCGGCACGAGCGGCTCGGAGACAACAGACCGCCGGCAATGCCGGGAGCAGCTCACCGCCGCCCCTGCGTGACGCGGTCGTGTCGTCCGCGTTGAGTCAGCCCCCGGTCAATGGCTCGGGGTCGAACATTGATGTGGCGCGAGTCACCGCGTCGGGGCCGGCCTATCAGGTGGGATCGTCCAACATCCTGCTGGCCGGTCCCTCACCCGCCCGTCCGTATGGCAGGCCGCCCGCGCCGGGTACGAGTTCGTCGTGGGTCTTCGGAGAGATCGGTCACGCCGCAACGCCCGAGCCGTCTGAATCCAAACCGTCGTTCGAGCGGCTGCTCGATGTGACTCAGCATCCGTTCCTCGAATCGCACGTCATCGGCGGCAAGGCCGTGCTGCCCGTCGCGATGATCGTCGAATGGCTGGCTCACGGTGCGATCCATCGCAACCCCGGTCTCGAATTGCTCGGCTTCGATGACCTGCACATTTTTCAGGGGGTGCGGATTGATCGACAGACTTCGGCAACGCTGCGCGTGCTGGCGGCGAGGCCCACGCGCACAGAGGCCAGTTTCCAGGCGAAGGTTCAACTGGTCGGCAACGGCAGTCCCGCCGCTCCGTCGGCGGGACTGGCGGTCGGCGGAGCGACCGGCCAACAGTTCGGAGCGTCTCCCGGTCGCGAGATCATGCACGCGGCGGGCAGCGCGATTCTGTCGCCCGAATACCCGACGGCCCCCGCCGCCACGTTGCGCGTCACCCCGCGCGGCTATTCGCTCGACGTGGCCACGGCCTACGCGACGCGGTTGTTCCACGGCCCGCAACTGCAAGGCATCGCGGCCGTCGAAGCGTGCTCGGCCAACGGCATCGTCGTCGATGCGCGCACGGCCTCCGCCCCGTGGGCCTGGATGTCGGAGCCGCTGCGCAGCACCTGGCTCGCCGATCCGCTGGCCCTCGACGCCGCCTTGCAGGCCGTCATCCTGTGGTCTCAGGAACTGAGGGGTGAGCCGTGCCTGCCCTGTTCGATCGCGAAGTACCGCCAGTACCGGCGGGCGTTCCCGCGCGAGGGGGTTCGCATCGTCGTGCAGATCACTCACACCACCGCTCACGCGATCCGGTGCGACATCGAGTTCGTCGATGGCCAGGGCCTGCTCGTCGCGCGCATGGACGGCTGCGAAAGCGTGGCCGATCCGTTGCTGAAGGCGGCCTTCCAAAAACGCCAACTCGACTGACGGGTTGCCTTGGATGGGTGCCACGGTCACGGCTTTGCGTGGCCGTGGCTTCGCTACAACCAAAACAACCAAAGCACGGCCACACAAAGCCGTGACCGTGGCACCCTGAAAACAAGCCATTTCTTTTCGGAGAGCCTCTCCGTGGGTCGAGAGGCGCTGCACGAGCTGAAATTAGCCCGGCTGATTCATGCTCGCATGAAAGCCTGACGCGCAAGCGAAGGAGCAGCGACGACGGCCCTTCGCTTGCGCGTCAGGCTTCGATGCCGCATCCATTCATGAAACTCATCTTCTTCAGGAAACTCATCGAGGTGTGAATCGTCTGTGCAAACTGATTTGGATCTCGTTCTCAAACGGTTCGACTTCGGAAGGCTCGACGTTGCTCACGCAGTAACGAGCATCCCGCAAACCTTGACGGGAATCGGAGTCGCACGCATTGGAACGACACCCGCGAATCTCGATCAGTCCGGCGCACCGGTTGACCGATGGAGTGAGAGACCCGATGGATCGTGGTGCGTGCGCGGACAGAATCCGCACTTTTATTTTCCACCCGCCCCAATTACATCCCGACTCGACCTTGTAGATTCCTGAGCTTGGCGGCAGAATTTGCTTCAAACGGCAACTTGGACGACGATAGAATCTCGCCCAGTCACTCAATTCAGTCATCTCGATCAGATTCCAAAACGGCAGCGCAGTTCGACCCTGCGGCCCCAAGTGTTCTCGCCTTTCCATCGTGATGCGAGGTAATGCGACATGTTGAAACTCTTCGTCAAACGCTGTGTTGTGCTGCCAGTGTTCGCAGCCGTCTGTTGGGGAACATCGGGGCTGGACGCCGCCGAAGTGCTGGCACCAGCGCGAGTGCTGAAGCACACGGCCGCCAATGGTCAGCCCTATTCAGCCGTCGTGCTGAAGGCGAGCGAACTGCCCAAAGGCAGCGTGGCCCGCGACCACGTGATCCTGATCGACACCTCGGCCAGCCAGGTGGGCGAACACCGCCAGCATGGCTACGCCGTCTTGTCATCGCTGTTGCAATCGCTGCCTGAGACCGATCGTGTGCGTCTGTTCGCGGTCGATGTTCAGGCCGAGGCACTCGACGAGGGATTCAACTCTCCGCGCAGTGAACAGGTTCGAGCCAGCCTCGACTCACTCCAATCGAGAGTTCCGCTGGGTGCGACCAATCTGCACGCGGTTCTCGACTCGGCTCTGCAAGCTGCCCTGGCTGATCGACCAACTGACATCACCTACATCGGCGATGGGATGAGTACCGCTGACTTGATCGAATCGACGGAGTTGCGTGGTCTGCTCGCCCGTCTTCGTCAGCGGCAAGTCCCGGTGAACAGCTTTGGTGTTGGTCCGCAGACGAATCTGCACCTGCTCGGAATTCTGGCCCATCAGACGGGTGGGTTGGTCACGTTCGATACGCCTGATGACGCGAAGAAGACTGCGGCTGAGCAGGCTGTTGTCGCGAGGAAGACTACGGCTGAGCAGGCTGTTGACGCCAAGAAGTCTGCGGCCGAGAAGGCTCTCGAACGTGGACAGGCATTGGCCGCCGCGCTCCAGACTCCCGTGTTCTTTCCGACTCGGATGACCGTGACCCCTGAATCGGCCTCGCTGCTGCCGGGCACTCCGCTCCCGATGCGAACCGATCG
>JAYUFF010000442.1:0-5459 GCA_043738825.1 Schlesneria sp. | reverse complement strand
AGAGTTCCGATCCCTTACGCCTGTGAAACGTAAGAATGGCCGAAACTCCAAGTCGCATCGAGACTTCTTTCACGTACCAAAAGGGGTAACGGCGTAGGTGGGCGTCCCGACGATTTGCAGGTCCGCGAGCAGCGCGCTGGTGATCGCCGGGTTCGCCTTGATCAGGTTGAGTTCCCCCCGCAGTGCCGGAAGTTCGGTGGTCTTCGCCGTCTCCTTCGCCGTGACGGCTGCGGCCAACGCCAACGCCGACTGCGCCGGGGCAACCGACTGAATCGCGTCGATCACCCGCCCACAGCGATCCTGCAAGGCCGTCACCTGCGCCGCCGTCAGCCCCAACGCCGCCGCGTTGGCGGCGACCTTGCTTTGAAAGTTCACCAGCCACGTCACCAATGCGTCATCCTGCCTCGGCAAAAAGTCGGCCATGAGAAATCTCCCTGTGATTGTGATTCCAAACCGTGATCCACTTCGGAACGCCCGTTCCCAAGTTCGCCCCCTTCAGACTCGCCCCCGCCCCGCCCGCTCCCGAGTTCGGCCTGACCGTGCTTGAGTTCGGCGGTTCCGTTCCCGAGTCCGGCGCGACCGTTCCTGAGTTCGAAGCGGCCGAACACGGGAACGGCGTGTCGGTTCCCGTGTTCGGTGGCTCCGATCCCGCCTTCAGCCCGTCCGTTCCCGTGTTCCTTTGCGCCGAACTCGGGAACGATCCGGTCGGACAGGGAGTAATCTCCCCCGGCCAGAGCCTCCAGCCGGAATCCATCCCATGAATCTCCAAGTGGTTACGTCCATTTCTTATGACAGGTAGCATCGAACTCCGCTCGCACGCGAAGGCCACTCACGGGGTGGCCCGGCTTGTTTCAAGCCGGGGGCCGCAGGCCCAAGAAACTTCAGACCGACGTTCAATTCAGTTCAAGCCCGAGTTCTTCATCAACCTTCTGCTTCATGTTTCTTGTGCTACGCACCCAGCGTGAAGCTGGGCCACGCCGCAGCATCATTGGGGCACGACCAACCGCGCGCGATCGCGGGCTTCCACGAGGATGTCGAGAGCACGGTTGATCGCGTCGAACGTGTGTGTGCTCATCAGTTGGAAGCGGAAGCGGGCTTCTCCCTTCGGCACAGCCGGGAACTCGACCAAGTTCGCGAGCAAACCCAGTTCGTCGATATACCGGGACGTGGCCCGTGCCAGTTGCTCGGAGCCGACGAACACGGGGCAGATGGCGGACGGTGTCCCGCGCACATGGAGTTCCAAGGCCGTCGCGCGTGAGCGGAACGTCATGATCCGTTCCATCAGCGCCTGACGCAGTTGGTGACCTTCGTCCGAGAAGACGATCTTCAATGCCTCACGCACAACCGCGCTTTGCACCGGTGAAATGGCATTCGAGAACGTGAACGGAGAAGAGAAACACAAGAGGTAGTCGAAGACCGGCTCGCTGCACGTGACGAAACCACCATTCGAGGCGAATGTCTTGCTGAACGAGCCCATGATGATGTCCGGGCGAATGTCGGTGGTGAGCGACTCCAACACGCCCAAACCGCGTTCGCCGAGGCAACCGAAATCGTGAGCCACATCGAGAATCGTCACTGCGCCGTAGCGTTGGCACAGCGGCAGTATGACATTCAAATCAGGGCTGTCGGAATCCATCGAGTACAGGCTTTCCAACACGACGAAGATTCCTTTCGTGGCATCTTTCTCGCGTTCCGTCCTCAAAATCTCTTCCAACACTTGGGGATCGTTATGTCCGAACCGTTTTGTTTCCGCTCCGCAAAGCCGGGTTCCTTCTTGAAGGCAATTATGTCCGAGCTGGTCGATCACCACCGTGTCGGTGTTGCGTACGAGTCCGGTGATGACTCCGCACCCGGCGGCCCAACCGGTGGCGTAGATCAGGCAACTCTCCTTTTGAAAGGTCCGCGCCAAAGTCTCTTGAATGTCGAGTACGATTTTTGTCCGGCCAGCGAAGGCGGGCGAGCCTGCGCTATGGACCCCGAACTCATCAATGGCCGCCTTCGCCGCCTCTGAAATGCGATGATGCCGGGCGAGTCCGAGATAGTCCTGCGAACCAAAGTTGAGAAATGTTCGAGAGTCTGCGCGGTAGGGGCTCGCCACATTGACTTCGCCCCCCACCGATGAAGTCAGTACCCGGTGATAGGGCCACACCCGCTCTTCCCTCCGAAGTTCCAACCATTCATGAAGAGCGCGGACTCGATCTTCGAGTCCTGCGCCACTCGCACCCATGAAGTGCAGCAAACTCTTTTGCAGAGCTTCGACGGGGATCGAGGCGCCTTGGTGTTGGCCCGCAGTCATGAGATCCGTTTCCTTCGCCAGTCAGCGGCGTTGTTTGCGATGTTCGTTTTGCTTGGCGCTCTTGCAGCCGCATCACGAGGAGACTAGATCGAAGCGGGGTATTCCCCCTCGCGATCCAAATGGGGTGAATGATTTGTCGTGGCGGTGGTCTTTGTTGAGGAACGTTTTGCTCAGGGCTTCGACGCACCACTCAACAAGGCGGCCACATGAACGGCCAAGCGGTGTGGAGTACCGTGTTCGTACGCCACTTCAGGATCAATGTCTCTTCCCACGGCCTTTCCCAATTGTGTGACCAACCCGACGCGCGAGATGGAGTCCAATCCCAAGGCGTCGAACGAAGTATCTCGCGCCAGCTTGTCGGGCGGGACATCAATGACCGCCGACAACGAAGTGCAGATGACGTTTTCAATTTCTTCGACGGTCATGCACTGCCATCTTCTTCAGTAGAAAAACGCGGGACTTTGATTTCGTACGCCAATCCCAAACTCTTCAACGCGATGATGAAGAGATAACCAAGATCGACTTGCCGCCACGAACGACCGAACGCGGCGGCGGACGGGGACGCATGATGGTTGTTGTGCCACGACTCCCCAAACGAGGGGATCGCCAACCATGTCAGATTCATGCTGTGGTCGCCGGTGTCATGGGTGTGTCGGCCAAACAAGTGGCAAATCGAATTGATGCACCATGTGATTTGCGAAGTTGTCGCCACCCTCAGGCATCCGGCCCAAAGAAAGCTTCGCAACGCGCCTTCCCAAGATTGGAAGACCATTCCACCAATTAACGCTGGCAGCCCGATCCCCAACAGATACCAAGCGAGAAAGAGCTGACTGGTCCGGTTCAGCGCTTTGTCTCGGAGCAAGTCGGGGGCGTAGAAAAGCGGGTCGGGCATGTCATAGGTAAATACCCACCCGAAGTGCGAATGCCATAACCCTTGCAGCCATCCTCTAAACCCAAGTCCCGAAAGCCACGGCGAATGCGGATCGCCGGGGGCATCACTGAATTGGTGATGTCGCCGATGGAGTGCGACCCAAGCCACCAGCGGCCCTTGCCCCGCCATCGAACCGAGAATTCCGATTGCCACGGCGATGAGCGTTGGCGTGCGAAACGCACGATGGCTGAACAGCCGGTGGAATCCAACACTGATGCCGACGCCGAGCGTTAGTGCCCAAAGCACCAGAGTCATGGCGATATCAAGGCTGGTCGGGGGCATCCAAGGGATGAGTGCGATTGCAGTGATGGCTCCCACGAGTGGAATCACGTGACTGAGCGAGACGTAACCGTACAGCATTCCGACTAAATGGCGATGCGGGATGGTGTGGCCCATTCCGTCTAGTGTCGGGTACAGAGGATCCATCCCTTCAGAAGTTGTTATCTCTGTTGTCATCTAATTTGCGGTCCTTTGACTGGGTGTGGACGTCAATGTTGGCTTTGGTGATGGTTTCGATACGGGTGATTTCACCGGGCTGCATCATTCGTTCTGGCCTTTTTTCGTCCTTATGGGCCACGGGTAGCCATCGTGTGATGCAACCCGGCAACCCCAAAAATGGTAACGTGCCTGCTTGTAGCGCATGGCGGCATCGACATCGCTGCACCTTGCCACTTGAAGTTCTGGGAAACTGTCCGGGCGGTAGAAATGCGAAGACGTATAGCGGAGCATCCAGACTCCGCATCACGATTTCGCGACAGGCCGAGAGCTTGTCCAAGAAGTCCTTGACTCCTTCGGCAGTGTCCGACTGGTTCCGGGATAACTGATAAATGCTGCGGCTGGCCTCGACGACGATGGCCAGCTTTTCTCCCGCATCGCCGTCGAGTGAAAAGGCGGCCACGGAAGTTGTTCCGCTCAAATTGAAGACCCCTTCCACGAGTGCCTCAACATCCTGTGGGTAGAGGTTACGACCATGCAGGATGAGCAAGTCTTTCAGCCGGCCGGTGACGTAAACTTCGTCGCGCCGCAGAAAGCCGTAGTCTCCGGTGCGTAACCAGTGCCGATGGTCTCCAATAATTTTGGCCCGGAAAGTCGTCTCGGTCTCGTCGGGGCGATGGAGATACCCTTGGGCCACGCTGGCTCCGTGGACCCAGATTTCTCCTATGTCGTCGGGGGAACACTGTTCATTGGTCTCAGGATGCACGATCCGAACTTCCAAGTCGGGACCAATCTGACCGGAGTTGACAATGCGTCGCCCGCCGGGCGTTTCCACAATCCGGTGCTGTTCCAGCGCACTGGCATCAAGGGTGAGAATATTCGTGATGGCCAGCGGCGGCCCGCCAGAGACGAGCAGTGTCGCCTCCGCCATGCCGTAGCAGGGGAAGCAGGCTTCCGGGCGAAAGCCGCATTCGGCGAAGGCTTCGCTGAAACGTTCCAGCGTTTCCGCACGAACAGGTTCCGCCCCGTTGTAGGCGATCTTGAGCGAGGAGAGATCGAGGTGTCGCTTCTGCTCGCAGGTGATCTTGCGGGCGCACAGGTCGTAAGCAAAGTTCGGTGCCCCGGTCGTCGTTCCTGCGAACTCGGTCACCGCTTGCAACCACTTGCACGGCTCCTGCAAGAAGGTGTTGGGCGCCATCAGCACCGAAGGGAAGCCAACGAAGAGCGGAGCGAGGATTCCGCCAATCAACCCCATGTCGTGAAACATGGGTAGCCACGAGATCATGATCGACGAGTGGTTGAAGCCGAAGAACTTCTGAATGAGCCGTTCATTCGCGGCGATGTTGCCGTGACTCACCATCACACCCTTCGGGTCTGCGGTCGAACCGGAGGTGTACTGGAGAATGGCGAGACAGTCGGCGGTGATGTCGGGCAGCCCACTGCCGCTGCCCGTGCCAATCTCGTCGGTGAGGAGCACCTCGGCTCCCTGGATCGCTGCTGCAAACTCTCCCTGCACGTAGCTGCGGGTTTCTGCGGTGCAGAGGATCAGCCGGGGTTCGCAGTCGTGGGCGATGGCCAGCACCCGCTCGGCGTTGCGGTTCTTCTTCGGCGGATAGGCCGGGACAGCGACTATCCCAGCATAGAGGCAGCCGAGGAACGCCTCAATGAACTCCAGCCCCGCCGGGTAGGCCATCAACGCTCTGTCGCCAGGCTGGGCAGACCTCAGCAATTGCTGAGCAATGCTGCGAGCACGCTCATCAAGTTGCCGGTAAGTGATCGTTTGCCGTTCGTCGTCCG
>JAYUFF010000441.1:0-5465 GCA_043738825.1 Schlesneria sp. | reverse complement strand
TTGGAGTGGGCCGGTGGTTTCGCCGGAAGTGCATTTCTGATGTTTCTTTGTCTGCTGGTGACGCTGCCGTCCTACCTTGTTCTCGCATACGGCTTGCTGGCCAGCACACGCAGTTCATCCGCCACACAGACGCCGTGACTGTTGCCGGTCGGAGTCGCAAAGCGACGGCAGCGAATAGCCGTGGGCGTCAGCCCACGGAAAACGGCTCATACCAACGGTCGAGTCGCGAAGCGGCGGCAGTCGATGCGAAGACAATCATGCCGCCTGCTGCCGCCGCTTCGCGGCTCAGTCTGGGGTTGCCGTGAGACCCGTGGGCTGACGCCCACGGCTATTCGCTGACATCGCTTCGCGATTGATGACAACTGCAAGACATGGGATCGGAAATCGACCATCAATGTCACGATGGTCATCCCTTCGGAACGGGGCGGCAGCGTCAAACCACGGACTCAACCCAGCGAGATCACGACTTTGCCGAAGTGCTTGCCGCTTTGGAGGTGCTCGTAGGCGGCACGGGCTTCGGCGAACGGGAAGACTCGGTCGATGACCGGCTTCAATTGGTGTTGAGTCGCCGCGCGGTTGAGCGACTCGAACATCGCGCGGCTGCCGACGTAGATGCCGGTCACGCGCAGGCTCTTCATCAGGATGTCGGTCACGCGCAGTTCGCTCGCGACGCCCGCGAGGACTCCGATCAGTGCGACGTGACCGCCGACGCGGGTGGCTCGCAGCGACTTGGCGAACGTCCCCGCTCCACCGACTTCGAGAACGTGATCCGCGCCGTGACCGCCCGTCAGTTCGATGACCTTCTTTTCCCAGTCGGGAGTCGTGCGGTAGTTGATCGTGGCGTCGGCCCCAAGTGCGGTGGCTCGTGCGAGTTTTTCGTCACTGCTCGACGTGATGATCGTTCGCGCGCCGTGCAGCTTCGCGATCTGAAGGCCGAACAGCGAGACGCCTCCGGTGCCGAGTAGCACTACCCTCTCACCCGCCTTCACGCGGCCTTGATCGACGAGTGAGTTCCACGCCGTGACCGCAGCGCAGGGCAGAGTGGCGGCCTCCTCAAACGAGAGATGCTCGGGGACGTGAACGGCTCCGTGTTCGGAGAGTGCGACGAACTCGGCCAGCATTCCGTTTGTGGAGCCTCCGCCCAACGCGGCCTTCGTGGACTCGGCCGTGATCGGGCCGGCGAGCCAGTCTGGGAAGAATGTCCCCGCGACGCGATCGCCCGGCTGCCAGCGGATCACTCCTTCGCCGACGGCCACGACTTCACCGGCTCCATCGGAGAGCGGGACCAGCGGCAGCGAGACCTTTCCGTACGCTCCCTGCATCACGATCAGATCGCGATAGTTGAGCGATGCGGCTCGCACCTGCACGACGATCTGTCCGTGAGCGGGCTGAGGCTGCAGTCGATCGACGAGTTTCAGCCCGTCGAGACTGCCCGTGGCTTGAAGTTCATAGGCTTTCATCGGAGGTCTCCTTCTGGCGGCGAATTTCGCTGACAGAAGGAGATGGTAAGGCGAACGGCGAGAAAATTCCTACCGAAGTTTAGAAGCCTGACGCGCAAGCGAAGGATGCTTGGTGACTCATCCTTCGCTTGCGCGTCAGGCTTTTATGGGGAAGCTTATTTCTGCCGCTCGCCTAAGCAAACCGGAGTGCCTGATCTCAGGTCGCTCACTCGCCTGATCGCGAACGAGGGAAGAGACGAATCAGTCCCTCGCGTGGGACTCGCGCCGCGCCGCTGGGGACGGGCTGAGTGAGCAGCGGGAGTTGTAGCTCGTCGCGGCTGAGAGGCTTCGCGATGGCCGCGACCTCGACAGGTGGGGCGGCTGGTTCGGAATTGATCTCCGAGGGACGCTCAGGTTTCACGGAAGACGGAGTCTTGCTCGCAAGCGACTTCGCGTCGGGCTGGTCCGGTGTCGAGTCGGGCGACTGGCCGCGAATCGTTTCGCCGTTCTTGGCGGCTGGCTTTTTGTTGCCCGCCAGCAGTGTTCCGGCCGGAGCGTTCAAGGCGGGATTCCCCGCGAGCACCCACTTGTCCCAATCCTGCTCCAACGCATCGACGCTGGCATAGTCGTACTGCTTGAGTGCGGCGGGCCATCCCACTTCGTGAGCGACTTGCAGGAATTTGACGTAGCTCGGCTTGTCGCTTTTCTGGATCAGGAAGTCGGCCAGCGAGTGCCCCTCGGCGTAGAGCGTCAGCACCTGCTGTTTGTCCTGCGGATAGTTCTTCATGTCGAGCAGCGTCTTCAACGGAATCTTGCGAGACGTGCCCATCACTTGGTCGTGAATCTTGCGGAGGCGCAGCCGCTCGGACCCGTGCTCGATCAGCGACGCGGCCCCTTCGTCGGCCCAGCGCGGCAGCGGGCGGCGGAAGTAGCAGGCGAAGATCGTGTGGTTGATCTCGTGCGGCAGGACCGAGTCGAGGATGCGTTCTTCGCTCCCTTGAATGTCCATCTTCCAGCCGTAGACCTCACCATTTTGGAAGTTGAACGTGGTGGCTCCGCCCGCTCCCATCGAGCCGACTGTCACGTTGATCGGGCACGGCGTTGACCAGTTGCCGGGGAGCGGTTTGCCGAGCCACTCGATGGCCAACTCGTCGCGATAGATCTCGGCCGCTTCGCCGACTTGTTTGGCGAACTCGGCCGTCGGAGCCGTGATGATGAAGTTGGGAGTACGAAAGCCTGCGCCGAGAGAAGCCAGAGCGCCGACGACGAGCAGACCGCGGAAGAAAGCGTCCATGCCGGTTCCGAGTGGATAGATTTGACGTGAGGCCGCGTCGAGAGAAGGCATCCATGCCAACAACGCGACAATTTCCGAAGTGAAGCAAACACTGGACCGGCTGAATCGGCCGAAGGCCACGTTGGCTGACAAGGCCCGGAAGAGCCACGACTTGCGCTGCAAAACTTCGTTCAAACACCACGACTCGCACAGGCAGGCATCGCCGGAGCACGTGTAAGAGTTACAAACTCGGGCCATCTCGTTCCCCGAAACTTCACAGTTCCTGACGGCTCCGGAACGGTGCGACCTGAAGGCAGAACCGGCCTCGTCGTTACAGCAAGCGGGACTGCGTTCCGCCGCACACGGCGCGCGACTGACGAGTGTCGAGCCTCACTTCGGCAGCAATCGCCAATTCGACTCGGCTTCCCTCCGCGACCGCCCGATACCTAGTGGGTCAAACTCAAGGGTCGGAAAGAAAAGTTGGGAGCCATTCACCTTGTCGCGTTCGCATCTGTTGGTTCATCACCTGCTGAAGCAATTGGAGCTTCACAAGCGGGACCGCAAGGAGCGCGATCGTCGTCCGGCCTGGCTCACGACGTTTGTTCATCAGACGGCGGCCCTGTTCGAGCCGCTCGTCGGTGTCGCCAAGGTGGGCTATGAGTGCGAGTTGACCACCATCGGTTGGGAGGCTCGCCTCTATCTCGGTTCGACCGAGGTTGTCGGCGGGCGGGACGACGGCCAATCACGGCTGATCAGTTTCGAGTTCGACTTCGCCCGCCTGACGGACGGCTTCACGCGCGTCGATGAGTTCCGCTGGAATGTCTGCTCGTCATCGGACAACTCGGCGAGTTCATTCGTCACACTGCGCGGACAGGTCGATCAGAATCCGGTCAGCCTGAAACTTTACTCGCGCCCGCCGCGCGATGCCGGCCCGGCCTTCCGCCAGCGATCCGACGGGACGCTGGAAGAGGTGACCGTTTAGGCGAACGGCAGGCTACTCGTACCGGAAATCAAAGCCTGACGCGCAAGCGAAGGATTCCGGTCACGCACGTCCTTCGCTTGCGCGTCAGGCTTCGATGGGTAAGATTCTTCTTGCCGCTTGCCTTGGCAGCCTACCTCCCCGACGGCAGCACGATGTCGGCGGGTTGAGGCCCATCGAGGATGACCTTCGATTTCGCGCGGCTCAGCACGTCGCGGAGCGTTTCGACGTAGAGGCGGTTCATCGTCAACGAGCGCGACGAAGCGTAGCCGCGTCCGCTGGAAGTGGCGTCTTGGCGCATCTGCTCGACCAGCGCGACGAAGCGGTCGGCAGTGCCTTGCGCCGCGGAGGTTTTCGTGCGGCGAGCCTGTTCCGCAGCATCGGCCGACTGGCGGACATCGGCCAGCGATTCGGCGAGCTTTTGTTCGGCGTAAGCGTGCGCGTCATTCACCGATCGCGCCCGGTCGGCCCGCGCGTTGGAGACATCGAGGAACTCGGCCTTCACCCGTGCGGGCGGTTCGGCCCGGTCGATCGTGACCTGTTCGACCTCACAGCCGAGTCGCTGCCGGATGGCCTGTTCGCGGACGGCCATCAGCAGGCGGTTGTTGAGTTCCGCGAGACCCTGCGTGTGGACGAAGTCGACTCCGCTGCGCGACACGAGGTCGGCAACAGTCGTCTCAACAAGTAGACGCAAACGCTGCTCGGGCCGCTCGCTGGCATAGAGCCACTCGGCGAGAAACTCTTCCGACACGCGATACTGCACGACGACGCGCAATTGCAGCAGGTTCTTGTCTCCCGTCAGAAACGTCGTCGGCGCGGACGAAGCTGGTTGCAGGAAGGCATTCGGCTCGACGGTCGATTCGCCGATGGAGAGCGTGCGGCTGGCATTCAAGTTGATCCGGTCCACGCGCACGAACGGCCAGGGGAGATCGAATCGCAAACCGCTCGTCCGCGCCGGCATCACCGCGCGGCCAAACCGTCGCACGACAGCGACCTCGTTGGCGGGAACGGTGAAGAAACCGGTCGCGAAATACACGATGGGGGCGATAGCAAGGAGCAACCAGCGAGTCACCCACAGTCTGCGAGTCACACTTCTTGTCCCCTCTCCCCCCGTCTTAGGGGGGAGAGGATTAGGGTGAGGGGGGCGATCCAGTGTTGATTGGCTACTCAGGGCGGCGGCGTCTTTTTCGGACTGCGATGCCGTGGAATGCGTTGCTGAATTGGGGGCGTGTTCACCGCTCGGCCCCCTCACCCTCACCCTCTCCCCCACTGTCTTCGTTTCGCCCAAGACAGGCGGGGGAGAGGGGACAGGAACAGCAGCCTCGCGAGATGGTGCATCGTCGCTCATCGCGATGCCTCCGCGTTGTTCGACGTGGTGCCGTTTGTCGGCTCGGTTGCTGAGGGGACGGGAGACTTTTCGGAATGCGGCGGCTCGGATGGCTTGGGCACACCCTCCACGAGCAGCTTCAATAGGCTGTTGGACGCGGACAGGACGAGCGTGGTTCGTTCGTTCAGGATGTGTTTGTAGGCTTCCAATGTTTGCAGCACGTCGGCGAATTCGGGATCGCGCGCGTAGGCTTCGTTGAGGATGTGGATCGCGGCGGCATCGCCCTCGCCACGAATGCGCTCGGCTTCGGCGTTGGCCTTCGCGAGCAGCTCGCCCGCTTGTCGGTCAGCCTGACTGCGGATCATGCGGTTCTCGGCGAGACCCGCGCTGCGGTAACGTTCGGCGATCTTTTGACGTTCGCTGCGCATCCGCTCGAACACCGCCTGC
>JAYUFF010000440.1:0-5468 GCA_043738825.1 Schlesneria sp. | reverse complement strand
TTCAGCGAGCGGGCGAAGCGGACGGTCGAGTGCAGGTGCGAGACATCGATGTGATAGTTGTTGTCGGCGAACAGCCACTCGCGCCCGGCGATCAATTCTCGCAGCGTGTTGGCCGGCGGCGCGAAGGGCATCCGCTGCTTGACCTCATGCTGGATCGACTGGAGCAGATCGCCGTGCAGTGACTTCACGAGGATCGCCGCGCACTCCGACCGCTGCTCGGGCGAGAGGTTCTGAAACTGCTGGTCGAGCGACGTGATCGTGCTGCACGTCCCGTGCGTCTTCAGCATGACCTGCATCCCCTTCACCGGATGGACGAGTTTGTAGAAGGCGAGGTCGATCAGCTCCTCCGACTCGTCGCTTGATTCGCGCGGCAGAGGCATTTTTTCGAGCACCTCTTTGACGGGAGCCGTCTCGCGGATGGCGTGGAAGTACATCCAAGCCTGCCCGAGTTTTTTGTCGGCGAGCAGAAGCTGCCCGGCCTCGCGCGCCGCCGCCATGTAGGCCGCTTCAAAGTCGTCTCGCTTGTCGGCGGGAACGTCCTCGAACGACGTGGGCCGATGGAGCGGCAGGCCCAGTTCAAACTTCTTCCGCTGGCAGCGAGCGTCGAACAGTTTGTGATAGTCCTGCTGCTCGATCAGCGTGGTGGCGAGCTGGTCGAACACGGCGGAGGGGCCACCGCTGCGAAGCTGATCGGCGAGAGAGGCGAAGGTGGTGGCGGTCGTCATGGCAGGGCGTCCTGGTTTGGCGAGGAAGGTCGATCAAGGCGGCGGGCAGATGGTGGCAGAAAGCGTGCGGAAGCGGCAGTGAATGGAGAGATTTTGGCTTCGTTGGCATCACCGCTTGAACTGATGAGAGTTCTTTGTCTGGTAAGTGGGTACGAGGTGTTGTGTCAGGCCGCGCTCGATCAATTCACCTTCAATCTCACTCAACCAACCCTGAACCAATTCATGCTGGTTGGCACCGCCGAGCGGGCCTTTGTAACGCGACACGCCCGTTGGAATGTGTGTCACCCGGAGAAAATCACCTCCGACACAGCGGCCGATATCCATTTGAATGTCCTCGTCACGAAGCATTCTCAATCCTCTGCATCGTTCACTTTTTCGGCGCGATCAGCAACTCGGGCTTCTCCAGCACGAGGTAGTGCCCGTGGTCGGAGGTGACGATGAGTAATGACTCGTTCCAGTTGCTGTGCTGCTCGACCCAGTCGGTGATCGTTTTGACGGCCGCATCGCCGGAGAGGACCGCGCCGATCGAGCTGTCGATGTTGTTGTCGTGGTTCGCCCAATCGACATCGCCCGACTCGACCATCAACCAGAATCCCCTTTTGTTTTGCGAGAGGACTTCGATGGCGGCGGCGGCCATGTCGGTCAGCTTCGGGTTTTCGATCAGGTCGGCTGGTTCGTATTTCTCGATCTTGTCCTGGCCCGCTCGTCCGATGGTTGGGTCGTAATCTCCGTCGGCCGTCGCGAAAGGAAGGTGCTTGGTTTTGCCGACGCCGTAGAACGCGAGCAGTCTCTTTTTGGAAGCGGTCGCTTCGTGCGCGGCCGCTTGCAGACGCTCACGCCCGTTGACGCCCTGCGTGCGGATCGCCGTCACGTACTTGCCTCCGCTCTTCGCATCGACAGCCTTCAAGTCGGCATCGGTCAAGTAGGCGTTGCCGGGGACGAAGTTGATGCCCGCCGGATTTTTGGCCGGTTCGGTTTCGGTGGCCGCCACGCCGTCGGTCTTTCTCACGTCACCGTAGCCAGCGCCGATGACGACATCCAAACCGGGGAGCGGCTGGTCGGAGTGGACGATCGACTTCAGACCGAGCATGTCGCGTGTGAGGTCTTGATAATCATCCCGCTCGACATTGTGAGCGTACGCGCAGGCGGGGGTCGCGTGGCTGATCGGAACGCTCGTCACGGTCCCGACCGAGTAACCCTGCTCCTGCGCCCAATGAGCGATCGTGCGGACGGGCTGCCCGGCGTAGTCCATGTTCACGCCGTCGTTGTACGTCTTCAGACCGGCCGTCATGCTCGACGCGGAACTCGACGAGTCCGTGTAGGCGTGCAGAAACGCCTTGTCGGCCGACTTGCTGATGAGATACGGCGGATCGTTGCCGGGGGTCCACGGATTGGGTCCGCCATGCTCGACGTTGTAGCCGCCGAACATCTTGCCGCCCGGATTGAGAACCGTCTGTTTGTCGGGGTCGCTCAGCGTTCCGGCGTTGTGCGGACTGGTACACATGAACCCGAACTGCGTTGTCCCGCCGGCCGCGTAGTCCTGGAAGTGCAACCCGGTTCCGCGACCGCCCGCATAGGCAATCGACTGCGTTTTGTGGATCGCCGCCGCGCGAGTCGTCTGCCAGTCCATGCCGTCGAAGATGACAAGGAACACGTACTTCCTGCCGCTGTCAAACGCCGCTTTCTGGATGTCGTAAATGTTCGTCTGATCGAGGTACTCGGCATCTTTGTTGAGCGTGTTGACGGGGACTCGCCCGTAGAGCCGCTTCAGTTTCGTCTCGTCCCGGTACGCGCTGTTCGCTCCGTTGAAGTTCCGCAGATCGACGGGACCGAAATCGTTTGCCGTGCCAATTGGCGTCCGAGTGCCGAACGTGTAGACGGGAATCAGCCGGTTCGAGTGCGATCCCCAATGCTTGTAGTTCGCCGGGTCATGACCCCAGTGACCGAAGTCGGCCTTGTTCGCTTCGATCGCCGCCGTCTGGAGGTCGCGAATGTGATCGGCCCGCGCCGCGCTGTTGACAGCGCCGGCGTAGACCATTGCCGCCACAACTCGCATCACCAACCGAGTCACTCGCATAAGCATCTCCCACAACCAACGAGGGCAACCAACCGAACGCTCCTCTTTCTGACCCCTGACTCCTGACCCCCTTCTTACTTCGCCGTCCACTCGGGTGGAGGAGCGATCTCGGCGGTGGGGAGATTGCCGGGACCGGGGCGACCGCTGCCCTGCACGCGGCTGATGCAGCGCACACTCAGGTCGTGATCGCACACCATTTGACAGCTCAGCCGGACTCCGGTCACACCCTTGGCGAGCAGGACGTTTTTCTCGGCCAAGGTCATTTCATCGGGTTCGCCCGCGATGACCTCCACGCGACACGTCGTGCAGCGGGCGTTGCCTCCGCAGGCGTGAAGTTGATCGACACCGGCGTCCTCGGTCAGTGCGAGAACCAGTCGCTTGCCGGCAGGCACGTCGAACTCACCGAATCCCTCAACCGTCAGCTTGGGCATGAAGTCACTCCGCAAATGGAAACCGAACAACCGAACCGGACAGCCCTACAGCTACCCGATGCGCGTGTCGAGTTGCAACCGGCGGAGATGAACTTTCCACGAAGATCTCGAAGCCAAAGAAGGCGAGCAGCCCGTCGAACGAATTCGGCGGGCTGCGTCGTGATTCTCAATGGGCGGGTCACGGGTGACTCCGCGAGATGCAAATCAGATCGAGTCGAGGCTGCGGCCATCGGCGGTCGTGCCGGTGGTATTGGCCTTCACTTCGCCCAGATCGCTGCTGTAAATCCAGCCAACTTTTTCGGTACCGTCGAGCGCCGCGGCATCAACAGCCACCGTCGAAACCGTGCCCGTCACCACCTTGATGCCGCGGCCACCGTTGTAAGGGTTCGCTGGCATCTGGCCGACGATGTAAGGACCGTACGCATAACCAGCCGTACCGGCAACGGCGGTGGACCCGTCCACTTTGCTGGCCATTGTCAGCTTTTGAGCGACTTGGGTCGATGTGGCACCGGGGAAGGCTGAGTCGTGTTGGAATTTGTACATCTGGATTTGGCCGCGCAACAGTTGCAAATCCTGTCGCAAACCGGCTTCTTTGGCGTCGTTGGTGGCCGCCGTGAATTGAGGCAGCACGGTGGCCGCCAGAATCCCGAGGATCACCACGACGATCAAGACTTCGACGAGTGTAAAACCTTTTCGATTCTTGCCTGGCAGTCTGCGCATGTCTGAACCTTTCGCAAATCGGAGATCGGGAGGAGCCGCTAGTGACGAGAGCGACCACGGCGCGAGGTTGATTCCTTCCGCGCCACACGGTTGACGAGCCTCTTCGGTTGACGAGCCTCTTCGGCTGCTGGATCGACTGCGAATCACGATGGCCCGACAACTCGAAACCTAAGTCCAAGTTTGACGATGTCAAATTGAATCGTGTCGGATTCGTGAAAACTCATCACGACACGTCCGCACAACAGTGACGAACTGCACGACGCGAACCCGCCAACGGCCCGTTGAACAACGGACGGGCAGCCAGCTCGTGGCAATGGCTCACCGAGGATCGCGTGAGGTACAACCCCGCCTGGCAAACGGGCGTTGTGAGATTGGTGGAAGCTGATAAACTGTGCCGCGTGGGTTGAGTTGCGATTTGGACGCGGCGTCGCCCTCACTTTCCCATCTCCTCTCGGCCGGGTCCGCAATGCGATTCGAGACCTCGCAGTCCACACCGCCTCCTCTCAATCGTCGCCTGCAACTGCGGATGCTGTCATTCGTGGTCGTGTTTGCGGTGGTGATGTTTCTCGTGAACGTTTTGTTCACCGACCCACCGAAGCCGCCGAACGACGCGGCCAACCATTCGACGGTTCCGCGCCGGAAGATCGACTTCGAGATTCGTGACGACGAACCTCGTTCGCTGAACCCCGGCGAGTTCATCGTCACTCCATCCGACCAGTTCGAGGCACCGATCAAACGTTCGCGCGAGTGGCTCGACGAACAGGCGGCCAAAGGTGAGGAGTGGGCCGAGGACGCAGCGGCTCGGGATCGCGAGGCGGCTCGCCGCAGCACGCGGTTTGACAAACGTGCCCTTGTCAACGTGAAGGACAACACGCTCGGTATCCGCCGCGATGAGGCGGACGCCTACTACCGGCTGCTCGATCACGTGAATCACATCTCACCGGCGGACCTCGAACGGGCCGCCGTGCCCGAGGTGCAGTACATCAACCTGATGACCGAACCCGATCGCTTTCGAGGTGAACCGGTCACGATTCAGGGCGACCTGTGGCGGCTCTACGAATTTGAAGCCGGTCCCAACGATCGGGGCCTCACCACGCTGTACGAAGCGTGGATCTTCACGGGCGATTCGAGCAACCATCCGTACCGCGTCGTCAGCATCAGCCTGCCGCACACGCTGACGCCGGGCGAGAACATCCGCCAGCCGGTTCGCGTGACCGGCTATTTCTTCAAGCGAGAAGGCTATCCGACACAGGGTGGGATGCACGTTGCACCGACGCTGCTCGCACCGACAGTGACTCCGTTCCGACCGGCGCACGCAATCCCTCTCACCGACGTGATCACTCCGTATGTGACCGGCGTCGTGACGGCGGTTGGCTTGGCGCTGTTGGTGACTCTGCTCGCGTGTACCCTCGGAGATCGACGAGTCAAACGGAGCGCGCGACAATGCGCACTCAACGCACCGGCACCTTCATTCGCCGGTCTCGACGCCGGGACGTTCGTCACGGTCGAGGAAAC
>JAYUFF010000439.1:0-14605 GCA_043738825.1 Schlesneria sp. | reverse complement strand
GCCAGTGACTTCGGCCGGCTGCTGCTGAAGTCTCGCCAACTGGTCGAGCAGGGGACGCGCTGCGTCACGGTCAACCTGTTCGATTCGCTGCATCAGCGACTGACGTGGGACTGCCACGGCGACAAGTACTGTGGTCCCGCGACGTTGATGAGTTATCAAGACCGGTTGTGCCCTGAGTTCGATCGCGCGCTGGCGGGACTGCTGGACGATCTGGCTCAACGCGGCCTGCTCGACGACACGCTCGTCATCGCGACGGGCGAGTTCGGTCGCACTCCGAAGGTCAACGACAACCAGGGCCGCGACCACTGGCCCGGCTGCTGGTCGGGAGTTGTCGCGGGCGGCAAGCTGACGGGTGGCACGGTCCTCGGCGCGAGTGATGCCTCCGCCTGCGAGCCAATCGACCGACCGGTCTCACCGGGAGAACTCACCGCCACGCTGGTGGCTTGGTGCGGCATCGATGTCGCGCCCCTGAAGACCACCATCGACAAGACCGAGCTGCCGCTCATCCCGTTCGCGCCGCTGACCGAACTCTGGGGCTGAAGTCCGGCTTAGCTTTGTTAGCCGGACTTCTCTCCGGGAGGAATTACCTCGGAGAGAAGCCCGGCTTTCGGAAAAGCCGGGCTTCGAGACGGTTAACGACGTGGCCCGTCGCCCACCCTGCTCAGCCGTGATCGTGATCATGCGAATGGTCATGATCGTGTGAGTGGTCATGATCGTGAGCACAATCATGATCGTGGTCATTGTCGCCGTCATGATCGTGATCGTGGCCGCAATCATGGTCGTGATCGTGCTCTTCGCCGTCATCATCGTCTTCGTCATGCTCCTCCATCAGGAACGCGACTTGTGCGGCTAGAAAGACATCTCGCAGGGGCAGCTCATGCGCTTTGGCGATCTCAACGCAGTCTTCGTACTCGGGAGTGAAGATCACCGGCTCGTCGGGACGCCAGGCGAGCTTCCCCTTCACCGGGCCGAAGTCGGTTTCGACCGTGTAGGTCGTCCGCTGACGAACCGAGCGCTGGATCAACTGCCTGCGAACCCCGAGCGTGTTCGTTTCGTTAAAGAGAATGGCCTCCAGCTTGATCGCGTCATCTTGTTGGCAGATCACGCTGAGGATGATGCCGGGGCGATCCTTCTTCATCTGGATGGCGGTCGAATAGACATCGAGAGCGCCGGCGGCCAGTAGCTGCCGCTTCGTGTAGCCGATCACTTCGCCCGTGGTGCTGTCGAGGTTCGTTTCGAGCAGCATCACGCTGTCGGTGCCTCCCGCTGCCGCGCGCGACTCGCCGATGAGCAGCCTCAACACGTTCGCGCGATCGTCGAAGTCCTTCGTTCCCGCGCCGTAGCCGATCGTGTCGATGGTCATCTCGGGCAGGCTGTCCGCGAAACGATCGACGACCATCTTGACGATCGCCGCTCCCGTGGGAGTTGTCAGTTCGGCCTCAACCGGAACATCGACGAGCGGCACTCCCTTCAATAGCTCGGCCGTACCGGGCGTGGGGATCGAGCAGACTCCGTGCGCGATGTGGACCGAACCGCGACCGGTCGGGATCGGACTGCACACGATTTCCTCGACGCCCAGCAGCGTGAAGCCGATGGCGGCGGCCGTGATATCGACGATGGAGTCGATCGCGCCGACCTCGTGAAAGTGAACCTTGTCGATCGTCGAACCGTGAACCTTGGCCTCGGCCTCGGCGACGGCGGCGAAGATTCTCAACGCCAGATCGCGCTGGTCGTCGGTCAGCCCTTCCGAACGGTTGATGATCTTCTGGATGTCGGCCAGGTGGCGGTGAGCATGCTGCTCGGGATGCTCGACGCGGATGTGCTTGGCGCGGAAGCCGCCTCGCATGACCTCTTCGATGTGCAGTGAGACACCGGGCAGGCCGAGCGATTCGATGCCGGCTCGAATGGCGTCGGCATCGACCCCGGCATCAATGAGGGCCGCGACGGTCATGTCGCCGCTGATTCCCGAGGCACAGTCCAGATAAGCGATTCGCACGAAAGAAGTCCTTTGTCAGGGCGAGCGGCGCGTTGGACCGTCTGACGAACAGACTGACATCCAAGAACCATTGGGCTAATGTAGTGTCTCACTCAGATGGGATATTATCCGATGTCCGTTTTCATAGTGTTTATCGCGCTCACATCGTGAAAACGTCGCGTGCATAATGCCCAGCAATTGAGAGACACTACACTAACGCCGCCTCGCTCAGAACAGTCTTACGGTTGACCGCGTGGCGGGAACATAGCGTCTCCAACACTGGGCGCACAATCGTCACCATCGGTGTGAGCCGATTCGGCGGGGGCATCCACAGACGATTTTGCGTCGATCAACCTGCGCCCTTTTGACACTCCGCCCCAGTGACCTAGCGTTCGAGGGTCACGACCGCGCACTCTCGCGCGGCCGTCATGCGGTTGGCGCGGACAGGGAAATACGATGAGGGCCTCGAAGCGATTTCAACGGGTGAAGCACTCGCGCTGCGGGGCGGTGCTGGTCTGGGCCGCCGGGTTGCTGGTCCTCGTGTTTTCACTGGCCGCGTTTGCCGTGGACCTCGGCTACATGACGGTCGTGGCCACGCAACTCCAAAATGCCGCCGACGGAGCGGCCCTCAGTGGCGTGGTCGAACTGCCACATGGGCCGGGGGCGGTCCTGGCCGAAGTGCAGGATCTGGCCGCCGAGAACCGTGCGGCGGGAAGCCCGGTCAGCGTCGCTGCGTCGGATGTCGAGTTCGGCTGGTACGACACCACCAACCGAACCTTCACAACGCCGGCGACAAATTTGAACGCGATCCGCGTGACGGCCCGCACCGTGAACAAGGCCCTGTTCTTCGCACCCATTCTGGGGCAGAAGACATTCACCATGGCTCGCTCGGCAACCGCGGTCCTCAATCCGCGCGACATCGCGTTTGTGGTCGATCTGTCCGGCTCGATGAATGATGACACCGAACCGTGCTGGGCCACCGACGAGATTGCCGCCAAATTCGCGCCGCTGGGTTACCCGACGGTCTCGGCGGACCTGATGCAGGACGTTTACAGCGACTTCGGATACGGAACGTTTCCCGGCGCGAGCCAATACATTTTTCAATCGCTCGGTGTGGCAGGCGATCCGCACTACGCCTATGCCGAGGCCACGAAGGACGGTGGTCCACTGTCGTTGCCCGCCATCGACCCGCTCTACCGCATCATGAGCACGGACGATGAGGCCACCCGCCGCACGCGAGCCTACTCATGGCTGATCGACCGGCAAATTGCCGTGATGATGCCCAACGCCAAACCGACTCCCGATTCGATGAACTCGAGCAGCTTTGCCTACTGGGAGAAATATCTGGACTACGTGATCAACCAGTGGGAGGTCGGCATCTCGCCGAAACCACCCAAGGGGGGCGGTAGTGATGGCTCAGGCGGCGGCGGTGGTGGAGGTGGTGGTGCCCCGCCGCCGCCAAGTCCCCCCAGCGGTTTTCTCGATCCGAAGCTCGTGCCTCACTATTTCGATTTCGCGCTCTTCAACGAAGAGCGACAGGATCGTCCGCGCACCGTGGTGACACTGGCCAGCGCTTCGCATCTGTTCAGCCTGCCGCTGTCGCTGAGATCGGCCGCCGTCGGAAGTGGTCCGGCCGGAGTGGGCGTTCCGCGCAACGGATCGACCGACTCCATCTACCTGCCTCCGGGTCAGGATTGGCACCGGATCGACGGATTCAACAACCCGAACTACTCGACGTTTCCGAGTGCCTCGTATGACGATGTCTATTACTGGCACAACACCATCGGGTATGTGACCTACGTTCAGTTCATGATGGACTGGGGCCGTGACCGCTCGCCCGTCGTTGACGACGGCAGCAATGCGGCACCCGGCGCGGGAACGCTGTCGCCGCTGTCGCTCGCCAGTCCGGACTGCCCGTTGCACAGCGAGTCCACTCCGGGCGGGACATTCGATTTTCCGCCGCGTGAGCAACCGATGCACGCGGTGCGCCGGGCTTTGATCGCCGTGACTCAAGAGATCAAAACGAAGAATGCGGGACTGGCCTCGGGCACGGGAGATCGCGTCTGCCTGATCACTTACGATGGTGTCGATGCCAATCACCAACCGACGATCGTGGTCTCTCTGACGGACAACTTTGACTCGGTGATGACCGCCAGCACTCGGTTGCAGGCGGTCAGTGACATCGGCAACACCACCGCCACCGAGTGCGGCATCATCACGGCTCGCCAGCACATCGCCTCGCCCAGCGGTGGAGGCCAGGGACGCAGGGACACCACGAAAGTGATCGTGCTGTGTACGGATGGCGTTCCAAATGTCTGGCAATCCTCATCGACGGACATCAACGCCGCGATCGGTGTGTACCCGAGTGGGGATTACTACGCGAGCGACTACGTCTGGTACAACTCCGTCCTGCGACAGGCGGCCGACATGCAACGGAAGAAGGTCAAGCTCTATCCGGTCGGCATGGGACTGGGAGCCGACCTGGGCTTTATGGACCGAGTGGCCCGGCTCGCGCAGACCGATGTCGGGGGACTCGGTCCGCGCGGAACCGGCAACCCCGCCGACTATGAGCAGCAACTCATCAACATCTTCCAGAAGATCATCAACACCCGCAGCGGCAAGCTGGTGAAGTAGTTCCCTTGGTGATGCAGTACCACAGCGCACGTTCGCAGCCTTGTCCCCTCTCCCCACGCTTCGGGGGGAGAGGGGACAAGACTGCGCCGGGAACGAACCGACCCCGACGAGATTTCGCCGGGGTCGCGTTGTTGAACTCATCGGAGTTGTTGAACTCCGCGATTCTGCACCACATGACGCCTATTTCTTGGCGGCCCCCTGCATCCGAATCATGTCGAGCTTGCTGAGCGGCCTGCCATCGGGGCCGGTTGTCGGCGCGGCCGGCTTGGGAGTGGAAGCCACGGGCGCGGGAGCCGGTTCATCGGCCGCCACTGCTTCCACGGGAGCGGCAACGGCATCAGCGGCCGGCGTGGCGCTCTCGGGCTTCGCCTTGGCGGCGTGCTGCTGGCGGATCATGTCGAGCGGCGAGGGCTTCGCGCCACCCGCAGCAACTCCCGCCTTGGCGGCTTGCTGAGCGCGAATCGCATCGAGCGGACTTTTGCCTGCCGGAGCAGACGGCTTCGCGGCGGGAGCAGCGGCACTCGCGGAAGCTGCGCCGGCAACCGGAGCCTTCGCGGCGGGAGCAGCCTTGGCCGCTGGAGCCGTTCGCTTGACCGGGGCATCGACCACGGTCAGGTAAGCCGGATCGATGTCGTACCAACTGATATCGACCGGCCCGTCGAACTCAACCAGCGCGCGGCAGTTCATGTTCACCGTCTTAACCTTGCCGGTCCAGTTGGCAAACCGCTTCAACTCGGGAACCGAGGCATCGACCAACACGAACTGGTCGGTCAACTTTTCCTTCAACTTTTCGGCGAGATCAATCGACATCGAACCACATCTCCGCAGACGGACTGAACACGAGGCCGCCGCTAATTCGCAGCCTCAATCATCGACAGGCGGATTCTGTGAAAAGCGCCTGCCGAAATCAAGCCGCGCGTCCGGCCTTGGCAGGGCCGCATTCCTCGGGCAGAATCCCGCCTCGTGCTTCTGCGATCCTCCCTTCATCGAGCGACTCACCGACGTGCGCTACGTTCTCGAACATCTGTCCGTCGTCTTCGGCGCGGCGACCGGCGCGTTGGCCGCTCGCGGCAAGGGGATCGACCTGTTTGGAGTCGTCGTCCTTGGACTGGTCGCTGCGGTGGGAGGCGGCACGCTGCGCGACGTGGTGCTCGACGCACCCGTCTTCTGGGTGCAAGACTCGACGTTCATCCTCTCGGGCACGGCGGCGGCCGGGGCGATGTTCTATCTGGCGAGGTTCGTCGATCCGTCGTCGAAGCCGCTGCTCATCGTCGATGCCTTCAGTCTGGCATTCGTCGCCACGTTGGGAACACACAAAACGTATGGCCTGAATCATGCGGGAACGGTCTGCGTGGTCTTCGGTGTCGTGACGGGAGTGGCCGGCGGCATGATGCGCGATGTGTTGCTGGGGGAAGTCCCGCTGGTGTTTCGACCGAACATTTACCTGTATGCGACGGCCGCCCTGATCGGAGCCACGGCCTATCTCGGCGCGGCGAGCCTCTGGCCGGGAAGCCCGTTCAACCTGGTGACGAGTGCCTTGGTGATCCTGCTCCTGCGACTGGCCGCCATTCGCTGGCGTTGGAAGCTGCCCGTATTCCACACTCAAAATGATGGCGTCGCGTAGACGATGATCTGTCGAGGATCGGCCTCACTGCGGAGTTCCAATCGTGCCTCAAAGTGTGATCTGCATTGGTTGCCAGCAGACGCTGAAGGCTCCCGACAAACTGGCGGGGAAGAGGGTGCGGTGTCCCTCGTGCCAGACGGTCGTTTCGATCCCAGCACTGCCTGATCCCGAGCCGATTCCCGAACTCGACGACGAGGCGGATGCACCGCCTGTTGCGGCAGCACGATCCACGGCCAAGCCGCCGCGCGACTCGGGATTCGACGACGACTTCGATTGGTCTCAACCGTTGGAGCCGACGAACGAAATCAGCCACCATCGCGATGATGACATCCCCGATCTGGACGATCTCCCCGCATTGCCCACGCCCGCTGTTCGCCGTCAGAAGAAGAAGCGGGACGAGTCCGACGAGGCCGCGCTCGTGATGTTCGCCCGCCAACAAGGGACCGAACGGGGCGAACGGCCTCGGCGAAGGTCACGCCCCGATGCCGATGCCGATGCCGAAGTCGAGGTGAGTGCCGACTCAAACCACTCGACCGGCGGTTGGCGGGACTACCTGCACTGGGTGCTGGCACTCGCCATGCTGCCGCTCGCGCTGTCCATCGTGTTGCCCAATCCTTCGATTCCAGAACGTCTGGCCAAGACGTTTGAAGAGAACCCGCAACTCGAGAAACAGTTGGAAGGGATTTCCTCGCTCGACGAACTCTTCGCCGTGCTGCCCGACCATCGCTTTCCCGGAGCACATTTGAATCGGGGGACTCTGTTTCACTGGGGCTACGCGCTCGCTTCGGCTGCGGCGTTTCTGCTGTTGTTGCTCGCCATGTTTCCCGGCTCGAAGGTGGAGACGCAGCGGCTGCTGTGGACGGGAGTCATCACCGGTACGGTCGGTATCGTGCTGCTGCTCGGTTTTCAGTTCGTGGCCGAATGGACGCAGCACTTCCACCTGCGTGGACGCAGCATCGTGGTCCTGTTCTTCTACATCGTGAAGTTCATCGGCTTCTCGTACCGCTGCGCCACCGATGGCGACACCGGCTTCGTGCTGAGCTTCATGGGCTTCACCTGTGGCGTCGGGCTGTGCGAGGAACTCTGCAAGGCGCTGCCGGTGGCGATCTATCTCGGCACGGCACAACGCCCCGACTGGCGCGCCGCGTGTCTGGTGGGACTGGCCAGCGGGATCGGCTTCGGCGTCTCCGAGGGAATCATGTACTCGTCCGACTACTACAACGGCATCGCGCCGGGATTGACGTATCTGGTACGATTCGCCTCGTGCGTGGCACTGCATGCCGTGTGGGCGTCCTCCGTGGCGCTGCTGATGTACGGCAACCAAGACTACGTGCCGTTCACCTCCGTGGGCGACTTTGAATGGAGCGACATCGCCAACTTCATCCTGTTTTACCTCGCGATTGCGATGACTCTGCATGGACTGTACGACACACTGCTGAAGCAAGACCTGCCGCTCGGAGCCTTGGCCATCGCCGCCGCGAGCTTCGGTTGGTGGGCCTGGCTGCTGCAACGGCAACGCGCGGCCGCTTGACTGTGACTGTGCCCCTACTCACCATGAAGACTTCTCTCCCCGGAAGGCCAGCATGCGAACAACAGACTGCCTGATCGTGTGGTTCTCGCTGACGTGTGGCCTGATTGCCCGCGCCGACACGTTCACCGTGCGTGAGGACGACGGCAACAAGGTCACGATTGAAGCCCGGTTGGCGGGGGAAGGGCAGGGGGTAATGGCCCTCGAGCGAACCGACGGGCGGATTGAGGTCGTGCCTCTGGACCAGATCCTCAAACGCGAACCCGGTCCCGATCCCGAGCCGCTTCCGGGCGAGGCGGTTCTCGAACGACTGGCCGAGCGATTTGGCAGGGAGAAGTTTCGCGGCTATGCCGACGCGCCGTATGCCATCGGCCTGATCCTCGCCGAGCCGCTGCCAAAACTGTTTGAACCGAAGGCCACCATCTTTCTGAAGAAGGGTGCCGCGTTCATGAAGACCGTCGAAAAGGTCTTCATCAGCTTCATCGACGACATGAAGATCGACATCGTCAAGCCGCGCTATCCGCTCGTCCTGCTGATCTTTGAGACGGACGACGACTTCATGAAGTACACCGAGGTTGAGACCGGCAATCGCGGGTTGTCAGCCGGAAACATCCTCGGGTTTTACAGCGGCCTGTCGAATCATCTGGCCATCCGCATGAGCGAGTGCCACACGTTCGAGACACCGCTGCACGAGGCCATTCATCAGCAGGTCCACAACCGGGGCGTGCTGCAACGGCTGGCTCCGGCCCCCGCCTGGTTCAACGAAGGGATCGCGACCGGCTTCGAGGGGAACGGCGACAAGATCAACGGCGGCCCCCTGAAGGTGAGCGCGAGGTATTCAAAAGCGGCCGCGCGCGCCAAAAACGTCGATTGGGATGATGTCGTGGCCGACGACAAGGCCTTTCGCGGAGATGTGCTCGCGGGCGAAGCGTACGCTCACGCCTGGAGCATTCACTGGTTCCTCGCCACCAAGTACCGCAAGCAGTACGTCAATTACCTGCAAGTGCTGAGTCAGAAGCAGCCGCTGGCGAAGGACGACGCGGCCACTCGGCTCAACGATTTCGAGACCGCGTTCGGCAAGCGGGTCGGCAAACTTCAAGCGGAGTTCCCGCAGTGGCTCGAACAGGCGGCAAAGAAACAGAAGGTGGCGCTCAATGACGCGAAGCCGCCCGGCTACACTGTCACGCAATCGAACCTGGCCGAAGTCGAGATGAACGCCGTGCGCACAAACAACGGCCCATTGGAAGTGGGCGGCCAGATGAGAAGCATCTCGCACATCCGACCGATGTCGTTCCACGTCACCGTTGAAACCGAAGCGGGCACTTACGCTGAATGGTTCTTCCCCAACGTCGCGCCACTCAAGGTCGTGCAACTCCCCAAACAAACGGCTCAGAAAAAAATGCGGGACGCACCGGGTGGCCCGTCATCCACGTTTCGAGTCCGCGTGCGAGCCGTCGTCCCCGACAGCGAAGCCGGCCAGCAATGGCAACGCGGCCAATTGCCCGTCCCGGTCTTCGGCAAATGATCGGCGAACCTTTTAAGAACGACGCCGTGATTTTCAGAATTGGCACGCTTGTTCGTCCTCCTTCCGCTCTTCGCTCTGCAATCTTTCTGCCTCTCTCTCTCTCCGTCTACTTCTTCCTGCACGGCCAAAGCGGGGAGACAGAAAGAGAGAGGCAGAAAGCTGAGTCCAGTGAAGTCTTCTGACGTAGTCGATGCACAGCCCCTTAGGAGTTTGAAACGGTGAGTCGAATTCAATTCTCCATCGTGATGCTTGCCGTCACCCTTCAAGTGGCGAGCCGCGCCAGCCGGGCGGAGGACAGCCTGCTCGGACTGCCTCAACCGCGAAACTCGAATCGCCCCGGTTCGGTCGTGCTGCACGGGGGCGGCCTGATCACGAACGATGTCTTCGACAAATTCGTGGAGTTGGCGGGAGGCAAGGAAGCGCGGATCGTGCTCGTCCCGTCCGCCGGATACCGACTGGCCGACTACCCGGACATGAAGTCGTATCGCGCCACGCTCTCCTCCCGTTACAGTTCGTGGGTGCAATTGAAGATCGACGGGCGCGTCGCCGACTTCCGGTTTCTCACCACCGACAATCCACGGGACGCCGATCAACCGGACTTCGTCCGTCCGCTGGAGACTGCGACTGGAGTGTGGTTTTCGGGTGGAAATCAGAGCCGATTGAACTACCGCTACGTCGGTGAGTTCCCGTCGCGCACAAAATTTCAGGACGCGTTGCTCAGCGTGCTTCAACGCGGCGGCGTGGTGGGAGGCACCTCGGCGGGAACGGCCGCGATGCCCGAGATCATGACGTTGGGAAGCGAGACCGATGAGGACACGTCTCGCAGCAGCGCTGTCGCCGCACACGGACTGGGCCTGTTCGACCGAGCCATCGTCGAACAGCATTTCAACACGCGCGGCGGCCGGTTGGAACGCTTTACCGAACTGCTGAAGGATCAGATCAAACTCAACAAACTGGCCAGTCGGCCCAATGCCGCCAAGACAATGATCGGAATCGCCATCGAGGAACGTTCGGCCGTGGTGGCGAAGAACAACCGGCTGGAAGTACTCGGTGAGACGAGCTCGCATGTCTTTCTCAAGACCGACCAAGGTCGCACCGTTCAATGGAGCGAACTCGAACCCGGTGAGTCAGTGCAATTGATGGCCGGTCCAGGAAGCACCGTCCGCCTACTGCGGCGATAGCTCGAGACGATCAGACTCGGTCGGCGTGAAAGGCTGTCTTCAATGAGAGACCGACGCTCCCGCGCTAAAACAATCTTCTCGGTTAGCTCTGAGTCCGCCGGTCGCCGCTGCGCTGCGGCCTGAGTCGCAACGTCCGACGCTCGGAATGATTCGAGCGGGCTTTCTGCCCTGGTGATTCAGACCCTCACACCAACCCGCAGCGTAAGCGAGGGCGAACGTTGACGACGCCCTCACTTACGCTGCGAGTTGGTATGTGAACGTGAAAAATCCAGACTGTCGTCACTTCCAAACAACCGCAATTCCTCGCGAAGAGGCCAGCGCACCGCCTGCTATGCCGACAAAAAAAGAGCCGCATCACGAATGATGCGGCTCCAGATTCAAATCAACAATTCTCAGCGTCAACTAACGATCAGAAGTCGCCGAGGAGATTGCCGTCACCAACCCGCGCGAGATGGCGATAGGTTGTGATGTCGAGGTTTTCGGTGAGGAACCTGACGGCACCGTCGCCCATCAGGAACTGAGCACCACCGGTGTGCATGCTGCCGAAACCGGTCGTTGGCGGCCGTGTGTAGGCTGAGGTGAAGTTCTGGTTGACTTTCCAAGTCGCTTCACCAAGAACGTTCCACTCGGAAGTGGCCGTCGCAACACCCGACCACATCGCGTCACCCAACACCATCACCGTCAGCGGTGCGGCATTGGCTGGTGTATACCGTTCACCGATCATGATGACGTTGCTGGTCCCGTCGGTCATGTCACGAATCCCAACCTTGCTGTTCGCTCCGAATGTTCCACCCAAGACTGCGGACAACGTGGTACCGGCTGCATACGCCGGAATTGTCGGCAGTGGAACTCCGTTGCAACCATTGTTGATCCCACCCCAGACTGGCAACCCAGCGGTTGGGCCAGCCGGCACTGGCGGAGGCGTACCCGCAGCTGGAGTCGCGAAACTGGCACCGCTTGGGTTAGTAACGGTGGGGCAAGCGCTCGTGATCTGCGTGGCACTGGTCTGGTAGAAGACAGCGCCAGCGACACCCAAATAGTTGGTGCGGCCCAACGAGGCCGAGTTTCCATTTCGTGCAAACGCCCCGCCACCCGCAGCGTTAGCTACCGTTGCAATACCAGGATCCGAAGGGCAGCGTTGCGAAGCGATCACACTCTCAACACTTCCGGGAGCCGGAAACACCGTCCCTGTGGAAGCGATCAGGCCATTGCTGATGCTCGGGATTGCTGTCGAGGCCGTGAAGGCATTGTAGAGTGGAGCCTGATCGATGTACGGCAGGATCATGGTTCCCCATCCCCAGCCGTTGTTCAACGCACCACCACCGGCATTAGAATAAATGTATCCTGGGGGCAGCGTGGTGATGAAGGTGTCGTGGTAGTTGTGGAGGGCGAGTCCCAACTGCTTCAACTGGTTTTTACACTGCGTCCGGCGAGCCGACTCGCGAGCTTGCTGGACAGCGGGGAGCAACAGCGCGATCAGCACTGCAATGATGGCAATGACCACCAGCAGCTCGATCAGCGTGAACGCTCGACGACGGGACGACCTTGGAAAGAAAGTAGACACAGTAGGCAATCTCCTTTGAACAACGACAACGAACACGACCGGTGAACGCCCACCGGATAACGTCAAACAAAATACCAAGCGCACTCGCGAAATCTACCTCTCAGAACAAGCAACTGATAATTTTCTTCATTTTTTTGTCCCGCCCCGTGAAACTGGGGACGACTGGAATCACTTCGCACTGTTGGAATCACTTCGCACTGTGGCAGTTTGGTGTGTCCCTTTTACACAGTTCGGCGATCCAGAGCGGTCACTTGAATTAGAAATGAGAGTGCGACTCGTGCCAGAGACCATAATCGAAATCTCAATCCGATTGCAACTGGCAGATTACATGCCGTAAGAATAATCGGCGACAATTCAGGTGATTTTCCCAATAAAATACTCACGATCACATCCCGACTTCATGACAGCTTGACCCCACTTGGTGCCTCAGTCCCCGAGTCTCGCAACGATTTCGGAGACCGCCTGACTGCGAGGACACCAATGGTCCCCGGCTTGGATTTAAGTGTCTTCAGCAGAGGAAATCACCCCCGTGATCTCGTCAACCATTCAAACGTGAAAGTTCCCGCAGGAAGTCGAGAGCTTCGTCGAGCTCCATGACGGGCCTGCCGCACTGACGGCCTTCGCGGTCGCACTTTTGGAGCAGCATCAGTTCTTCGTAATCGGGGGACTCGCGCAGGCGATGCTTCGCTCGGTGCCCAATGGTTCCGTCGAGAACCTTGTGGGCCTCCATGTGATGCTCGATCAGCCAGGCGGTTCGTTCTGTGATGGCTCCCTCCAGCGCTTCGAGGGCCGCGCCGACGTGGTCGTCAGGGTCGAGGCCCTTGCCGACATCATGCAGCAGCGCGGCGAGCAGGAACTCCTCGTCATACGGCAACTCATACCGAGCCAGTTCAAACACCTGCAAGCTGTGATAGAGGACATCTCCCTCGGGATGATGCTTCTTGGACTGACCGACCTTTTCCAACGGCAGGAGCAGCGCGCGGTAGACTTGGAATCGGTCGAGCTTACTCTCGGCCTCGATCACTTCGGCATCGAGGTCCACGTCGGGGTACTCGGCGCGGAGGAGTTGCTCGAACTCGGGCAGCGTCGCCCGTTCGATGGCCTTGCCCGTGATGGAACTCTTGAACGCGTAGGCCACCTTGTCGGTCGAGTAAACCGTCAGCTCGATCGGGAAGCGGTCTTGAATGTGGACGTGCGTGTAGAGCCGTTCCTCACCCTGCTTGGTGACTCGCTTGTGCTCGATGTCGTAAGTCATCCCCTCCTGATCGAGGGCCATCGCCACCGAGTCAACATTCGTGGTGAAGACGTGCAGGTCGATGTCCGATCCGTGGCGCACGTGTCCCGTCAGTGTGCTGCCGATGATCTTCGGCTTGAACGCGGCGAGCAGTCGCATCAGGCGCAGGGCGTCGATCCGCATGTCGCGGAGTCGTTCGTGACGGCCTTCCCCCTCGAACAGGCACGCCATCCGCTGAATCTCGTCGCGGATCTCGGAGTTGCTGGGGAGGTCGGACGGCTTGACCCATCCGCCGCAGACGGCCCGCGCGGCCTTGAGCTTCGCGCGGTAGTACTCTTTCTCGTGCCGCCGGTACATCAGTCGAGCCGCCTCGACGATGATCTGCCGTCGAAACTTTTCGCGGCCCCGCGAGCGATCAATCCCGTACCGGTGATCGCGCTGGGGGCGGGTGACCGGGTCAGAGCGAAGCGATGGCCCGGAGTCTTCCGTTTCGGGGCCTTCCCGTTGGTTAGACCCCACCACTTCGTCGTCTTCCAATTGTTCTTCGCTGCGCTCGTCGTCCGGAAATCTGTCGTCGTCTTCGAGCCAACCGTCTTCGTGCTGCATGGATCGAGTGTGCCGAGACCAAGCCCATCAAAGCGGCACCGGGCTGTGAGGCGTCATGATACGACCTCGACCCCAAGACGCAATCGGGCCGACGGAGGTTCGCCACGGCTCTTCCCAGTTTGAAAGTCGGGTGGGACCAGCTCGCTTCGAGCGCCGGCCCACCAGCAGGAAACATCGAGAATTGCTGGTGGGCCGGCGCGGCGAAGCGCCATTGGTCCCACCCCACATTTTGTGCAACGTCAAACTGGACGGAGCCGTAAGAAGTTCGCGAGGCAGCCTTGGGTCAAACCCGATTGCTTCTGTTCAGGCGCGCATCGTCAGCAGGTAAGCCGCTTCGCGCTCGTCGTCCTCCAGCGACATCAGGGCCTCGACGACTTCGGTGGCGTATTGAGCCAGTTCTTCGGCGTTGCGGGGTGCGGGTCGCAGACGCGGCGTCTCGGGGGTGAGAGCCGGGCTGCTTTGCACGCGGAGCGACTCGAAATCATAAACGCCAAACACCACTTTCGGGCCGTCCATCGAGCGCAGCTTCAGTTCGCGTCGCAACTCAAACGCCGAGACCGCCGCGTTCACATAGGCCGTGATTCCAACCAGCAGCGAACGATACATCGTCTGGTTCGGAATCGCGGCTCCCACGTGTTTTTCCAACGCTTGTGATGCGCCACGGACGGCGATCTGGATTTGATCGACCAGCGATCTCAGGGCAAACGTGCTGGCAATGTTCACGTAGGCATCGG
>JAYUFF010000438.1:0-5477 GCA_043738825.1 Schlesneria sp. | reverse complement strand
ACGGCGGAGTCCTCGAACTGCAAACCTACGGTCGCGACAACGAGGTGATGCTCGACATCATCGACAACGGACTGGGGATGAATGCCGAGACTCAAGCGCGCATGTTCGACACATTTTTCTCAACGAAGTCCGACGGCAGCGGCCTCGGTCTGCCCACGGTTCGCAAAATCGTCGAAGCTCATGGCGGCACGATCTCGTGTGAGAGCGAAGTCGGGCGCGGCACCCGCTTCAGCATCGCGATCCCTGCGCAGCAGAGCGCTCCATAGCGTTGCGCGGCCGTGCAATGCGCGGGATCGACCGGTAAACTTCCGCCTCGTGTCGCGAGGGTGGAGGGTCAGCCGGTTGGCCTGCCGCGAACGTCTCACTGATTGGCGAGATTGCCTGCGGGGTTGTGCGGATGTCGGCGAAAGAGACCACACCGGTCGAACTGTTGGGAATCTCGATTCGCGTCCTGATCGTGGACGACGATGAGGCGCATGCACAGGCGGTTGCCGAGAGCCTGCGTCGTGTCGGTTACGAATGCACCGTCACCAACTCGGGTGCGCGGGCCGCTTCGCTGATCGAAAGCCAGACCTACGATGTCGTCGTCACCGACCTGATGATGGACGACCTCGACGGCCTCGAAATCCTCCGCAAATCGAAGGAAGAATTGCCCGACGCCGAGGTGATCCTGCTGACGGGACACGCTTCGATCAAGACGGCCGTTGCGGCGGGACAGCATGGCGTTCACACGTATCTCACCAAGCCGCTCGACATCACCGAACTGCGGCATGCGGTCGAGAAAGCCTCGACCCGCGTGCGGCTGCTCCGCAAGAACGCGGAACTCAGCCAGCGCCTCGATGAGAAGTTCGGCTACGAGGGCGTGATCGGCAACAGCCCGGCGATGCAGCGCGTGATGGAGAAGCTGCGCAGCGTGGCCAACACCGACAGCACGGTGCTGATCCTCGGCGAGAGCGGCACGGGGAAGGAACTGGCCGCGCGGGCACTCCATCAAAACAGCGACCGCAAGAACAAACCATTCGTGCCGCTGAACATCTCGGCCCTGCCCGAAAGCATCCTCGAAAGCGAACTGTTCGGCCACGAAGCGGGCGCGTTCACCGGGGCCGCCGCCAAGCGGATCGGCAAGTTCGAGTACGCCAATGGCGGCACGCTGTTCCTCGACGAGGTCGGCGAGATGCCGATGCAGACGCAGATCAAACTGCTGCGCGTCTTGGAGGATCGCAAGATCACGCGGCTCGGCACCAACGACGAGATCGAAGTCAACGTCCGCCTGGTCGCCGCCACGAATGCCGATCTGCAGGAGATGGTCAAGAAGGGGACGTTCCGCAAGGACTTGTTCTATCGCTTGTCGGTTGTGTCGATTGAGTTGCCTCCCTTGTCAGAACGACGCGGCGACATCCCGTTGCTGATCGATCACTTCTTGAAGCAACTGGCCGCGCGCTACCACAAGCCGCTGCCAATTGTCTCGAGGCAGGCCCAGCAGGCGCTGATCGCCCACACGTGGCACGGCAATGTCCGCGAGTTGCGAAACGCGGTCGAAGGGATGCTGGTTCTCGATCGCGACGGCCGGCTCGATGTCGATGATTTGCCCGATGATGTCGTTCCGCTCGGACACGACGGCGATGCGGTGACTGAGACTGGCGGACCACGCGGCGCGGACTCACTCATTGGCCGACCGTTCACGGAAATCGAGAAGTACTACATCGAGCGTGCCCTCGAACTGACGGACGGCAAGCGGGAAGAGGCGGCCAATCTGCTCGCGATCGGCGAGCGAACGCTGTATCGCAAGATCAAGGAATTCGACATCAAGGGATGACACAGGGAAATTCCAAATCTCAAGAACCAAGAACCAAACGAATCTCAAATCGGGAAATCTCAAACTCCAAACCAGGGTGAACGGTGGCGACGTGGAGCTTGAGGCTGTGATGTTTGGACTTTTGAGATTTGGGGTTTGGGATTCGTTTGGGTTTTGGTTCTTGAGATTTGGGATTTTCAAATGGAGTCCGCATCATCCTCGTCCGCGTTCACGCTGACAGAAGTCGGTCATTTTCAGCACGAGGGCTTTGTCGTGGTGAGGGGCCTCGTGACGGAGGCCGATCTCGCGCGGATGCGGCAGATCACCGAACGCGGTGTGCGCGAGGAGATCGTTCCCATCGAGTACGAGGCCGAGCTGCATTACCCCGGCGCGCCCGAGTCGCTTCAATCCGTCGGCGGTCGCACGATTCGACGGCTCAAGCAGGCGCACAGCCGGGGCTTTCTCTTCACCGAATGGATGTTGCGTCCCGAGATTTTGGGACGGCTCCGGCAACTGCTCGGCCCGAGCATTGTCTGTCCGCTGGCTCACCACAACTGCATCATGACCAAGCAGCCGCAGTTCAGCAGCGTGACCGGCTGGCATCAGGACATCCGTTATTGGTCGTACCAGCGCCCGGAACTTATCAATGTCTGGATCGCTCTTGGAAATGAACGGCCGGAGAATGGTTGCCTGCAAGTCATTCCTGGTTCCCACACGCTGTCGCTCGATCGCAGTCAGTTCGACGACGACTTGTTCTTCCGCGCCGACCTGGCCAAAAACCAACCGCTGATTGAAACGAAGCAGTTCGTGGAGTTGGCTCCCGGCGACGTGTTGTTCTTCCACTGCAAGACGCTGCACGCCGCCAGCCGCAACGCGACGCCAGAAACCAAGTACTCGGTCGTCTTCACGTTTCGAGCGGCCGACAATCCGCCGTTGCCCGACACACGCTCGTCCGCACTGCCCGAATTGTTGCTCACGCCCGGCCGTTGAATGGCTTGAAGTCCGGCTTTTCTGAAAGCCGGACTTCTCTCTGCACGGCAATCTCCAGGAGAGAAGTCCGGCTGACAAAGCTAATCCGGACTTCGAGTCCTACTGACTCCTTTGAGAATCGAACATTCCCTCATGAACCCGCAACCGCTGCAAGAACTGCTCGCCCGCTGGCAGGCTGGTGAGATCGACTGGTCCTCGGTTGAGCGTGAGTTGCGTGCGGCCTTCACCGGAACGGCCGCGACGACGGAGGCTCTCGTCGATCTGGACCGCGTGCGTCGGTGCGGCTTTCCCGAGGTGGTGTACGGTGCGGGGAAGACGCCCGAGGCGGTGCTTGCCGTCTTTCTCGCGCAGCAACAAGCAGGGCAGAACTCGCTCGCCACGCGAGTCACCCCGGAGCAGGCGGACCTCGTCTGTGAGGAGTTCCCCAACGCTCGTCACAACGTCCTCGCGCGCACGATCTCGTTGATTCATTCGGCCGTCGAGGTTCTCGGCAGGGTGGCCGTCGTCACGGCCGGGACGAGTGACAGACCGGTCGCTGAAGAGGCGGTCGAGACCGCGCGCTGGATGGGTTGCGAGGTGGACTTGATCGTCGATGTCGGCGTGGCCGGACCGCAGCGGTTGCTCAATCATCGTGATCGTTTCACAGCCGCCGATGCCGTGGTTGTCGTCGCGGGAATGGAGGGAGCGTTGCCGTCGGTGGTTGCCGGTTGGGTGGCCGTTCCCGTGATCGCGGTCCCCACGAGCGTCGGCTACGGCGCGCATCTCGGCGGGTTTGCGGCGCTGTTGGGAATGCTCAACAGTTGCGCGGCCAACGTGGCCGTCGTGAACATCGACGCCGGCTTCAAGGGCGGCTATCTTGCCAGTGTCATCGCCCGCCGCAGTCATTCCGTGTCACCGTAAGTTGAGCGGCAGGAAATGATCGACCCACCTACACCAACCCGCAGCGTGAGCGAGGGACTGCGGGCCGATTCCCTCGCTCACGCTGCGGGTTGGTGTGGGTGAAACAATTCCTACCGCTCGCCTAAATTTGATCGCTCAGCTTGAGGAACGTCATGTCCGGATCGCCGTCGGTTCAGTTGGTCGCGTCGCTTCCCGCACTTCCCGTTCGTACCGACGATGCTCACAAGGGAGATTGCGGTCGGGTGTTGGTTGTGGCGGGAAGTCGAGGGATGTCGGGTGCGGCGTGTTTGTCCGGAACCGCCGCGTTGCGAGGCGGGGCAGGGTTGGTGACGGTCGCCGTGCCGGAAGGGATTCTGCCCATTGTCGCGGTCTATGAGCCGTCGTACATGACGCTCGCACTGCCCGAAGACAGCAGCGGTCGCATTCGCACGGGAGCGATCGCGCGATTGAACGAGGCATTGTCGTCTCAGACGGCGGTTGCCATCGGGCCGGGGCTGGGACAATCGGCCGGACTGCTCGATCTGGTGGGCGAGTTGTACTCGTCGTCGCCACTGCCGCTTGTTGTCGATGCCGACGCTCTGAACCTGCTGGCCAAACGCCCGTACTTGTTGACCCGACCGGAAGGCGGCGCGCCGCGCATCCTCACTCCGCATCCGGGCGAGTTCGCACGACTGACGGGACTCGACACGACCGCAATCCAGCAGGATCGGCAGCGCCACGCGATCGAGTTCGCGAGGAAGCACCGTGTCGTCCTGTTGCTGAAGGGTCGCGAAACGATCATCACGGACGGCGTGCGGATGGCCGTGAACACGACGGGCAACAGCGGCCTCGCGACGGGAGGAGCGGGCGACGTGTTGACCGGTCTGATCGCGGCACTGCTCGGTCAGGGAATGGCTCCCTTGGAAGCGGCTCATCTCGGCGCACACCTCCACGGCATTGCGGGCGACCTCGCGGCGGAAGAGCATTCCAAGCCGGGACTGATCGCCTCGGACCTGCTCCACTTCCTCGGGCGCGCGTGGTGCGAACTGGGGCTGTGATTGGCTCTCCCAGATCGCGGCCTTGGGCGAGCGGCAAAAAAAGTCTACCCGGCCACACTAACCCGAAGCGTGAGCGAGGGACTTTGGCTGCATTCCCTCGCTCACGCTTCGGGTTAGTGTTGGTAAAACAATTTCTGCCGCTCTCCTCGCACCCAATCACGGCTGGTCCACGAAAGCCCCTTTGACATTATGTCTCTGCGGGGTGTATCGTCTCGCCCATTGAATCGCCGGGCGGCCGATCTGGCCCGCTCGCCAAAGTGCCACGCGGCAGTCTGAGCCCAAACCACAAACGGAGTCGTTGCCATGTCGCTGAATCGGTCTTCGCGCTGGTTTCGTTCGAGTCGCCTGACGGTGGGTTTGTTCACTGCGATGGTGTTGATGTCGCGAGGCCCTTCGCTGATCGCGGCTCCTCCGGCAGAAGCGTCTGCGGCAGAAGAGGCGAACGACGCGGCGAACGGCAAGCTCCTGCTGAACGTTCTTTCGACACTGGTCGGTGCGGCGACCGAAGACGCCAAGCCGGTCGATGTGGCTGGCAGCACTCACAAGCAAATCGGCGACATCAAAATTCGAGGCGAGCGATCCGGGCACCAACTCCAATCGTTCGCGGTCAACGCCGATGGACACATCTTCGCCGTCGTTGGTCCCTCGCGGCCGTTCGGCAACGTGAAGCTGGAAGGGAAGAACAACTCGTCCGAGATTCGAGTCTTCAATGGCGACGGCAAGGATCTGCGGCAGTGGACCGTCGATTTTGCCGT
>JAYUFF010000437.1:0-5483 GCA_043738825.1 Schlesneria sp. | reverse complement strand
GTGACCGTGGCACCCAATTACCTAGTGCTGTGTCACATCTAAGAATGGGGGTTGTTGTCGCAACCACGTTCGCCAGAACGTGGGCGAGACGCGGGATGGACCCCACGCTCTGGCGAGCGTGGCTACCCCAAGATCAAGCGGTGACAAATCCTGGTTTGAGAGGCACACCAGCCAACGAAGCGACCTCGTGACGCCAAACACGCCACGAGGTCGCTCGCTGTTTCGATGGTCATCAGCACTGTTGCTTAGAACTCACCGACGACCTCGCCGTCCTTCGGGTTGGCCAGCTTGCGGAGCGTGTTGTAGTCCAGGCTGTCTGACAGGAAGCGGACGCTGCCGTCTCCGAGCAAACAATGGACACCGCCGGTGTGCTGGCTGAACGGTTCGTCGTTCGGCCCACAGTTATTGATGTTCCAAGGGCACGTGCTAGGGCCACCGGTGGGCGTCTTGTTTTGATTGATGAACTGCTTCGGACCTGCCGCTGGGCTTGGAGGACCAGAAATGCCGCTTCCATTGTCAGGGTCGGCCCAGCGTCCCGGCACCCCATAGTTGCCGCCGGGGACGTACGGCGTCTGATTCTTCACGGCGGACATTTGAGTCGGGTCGAAATAGCCTGCATTCGCTGGCCCACCCAAAAGGGCACCGCCCGAAACATCGTAGGAACCACCGTTGTTGGTCGGACGACCCGCGTCTTCGATGACCATGATGGAGTTGCTCAAACCATCGGTGATATCACCAATCTTGCGGCAGAAGCCCAGGGTACCAGCGATGTCATAGCCCGGTATATTGGCTAGGTAGGTGGGGTCGCCACCACGGTTGCCAAACTGGTCGAAATCGACATAAGCGACCGGCATATAGTCGGTCAGGCCATATCCCAGTTGGTCGGGCTGGGTCGTGCCGTTGCTGGGACACTGGAAAGCCTGAATCTTGTTTTTCGCAAAACCTGCATTCGCGGCATTTGAGTAGTGGACATTGAAGTTCCACTGATTGTAGATCGACGCTTGATCGACGTAGGGCAGGATCGCCGTGAACATCGAGACGGGGAAGAATCTGCGAACCGTCTTACCAGCCACCGGCGTTTCATCCGTGCTCTCACCGGAGCTGGGGAATCTTGTGAACGTGCTTTCGTAGTTGTGAATGGACAGGCCCATCTGCTTCAGGTTGTTCTTGCACTGGGTGCGGCGGGCCGCTTCACGGGCCTGTTGAACGGCGGGGAGGAGCAGGGCGATCAGGACGGCGATGATGGCAATCACCACCAACAGTTCGATCAGGGTGAAACCCCTCTTGCGGGCGGACGACTTGGACATGTGGACGTTTTCCTTAACTGGGAGACGGAACCAAAACTCTGCGAGTGAACGGGGGAACAAGTGCTTCCTGCAATGAACGCTCATCTTCCTTGAACGATCGGTACTCAGCGTGACGGGTCAATGTGAGTGACGTGGCATAAACCTCCTTCTCATAAATCTGGATCGACACTCCCTTGTACGGGCAGAAATAAGGCTTGTACGGGCAGAAATAAGGCCAGCAGCTCGTCAGTAACTCAATGGCCCGCTGATGGGAGGTAGGATAGGGCCAAATGTGAAGTCTTCGTGAAGACACAATGAAAACTCGCCGCGCGCCGCCAGATGCGTGGAAGTTCGCGTAGAAACCGCGCGCCGCAGGAGTTTGGGGACGCGATGCAGGTTCGCCGCGACTTCGCAGTTGGCATCTTTCTGCCGCTCTCTTTCTGTCTACCGCTCAGGGCAGTCCACGAAGAATGAGACAGCAAGATGGCCGCGCGAAGCGACGGGCGCGGACGGGCAAGAGTGACCAACGTCCGTGGCCTCTTTTTCTGCCGCTCGCGCTGGTTCCACTCGCGTCACGTCACGCCGGATTCGAGTCGAGTGAAGACCAGCGCACGAGCGGTCTCCGCCCGGACGACGATTGCCTCTTAGAGCAGCCCGTGCCCGTCGGAACTGGTCCTCAACGAACACGGGCGCAAGAACTCTCAGGAAAGACGGCTCGCCACGTGACATCCGAGACGCGCGAGCCGGAACTCAACCGTACATTCCGTTCGGATGAGGTCACTTCTGGCCGAGGCAGTACAGAAACTCCTCGCGGTTGCGGCCCGAGCCGGTGGCCGTGCGGAGGAAGATCTGGTTGCCGGCGAAGGCCGGGCTGGGAAAGGCTTCGTCACCCAAGTGGTTCTCGGCGACGAGATCGAACTTCTTGGGGTTCGGCTTGAAGACGTAGCAGATGCCGAGTTCGTTGGCCTGGTAGATGTTTCCCCCGGCCAGGACCGGCGACGAACTGACCGGACCTTGCAGGCGTTCCTTCCACATCTCTTTCCCGTCGCTTCCCCGCCAGCAGAACAGGATGCCGCCGCCGGTCAGTGCGTAGACGTAGCCCTCGTGAGCCAGCATCGACTGCTCGTAACACTTCTCTTTGTTCCGCCAGAGCACCTTGCCGCTGCCATCGGCTTTGACGGCGAGCGTCTCGGCGTTCGGGTAGCCGCCGCTGGCGAAGACGATGTCGCCCTCCCAGACCATCGTGCCGCAGGTCGCGGCCGTGGTGCCGCGCGTCGTCCACATCTCCCTTCCGTTCGAGGGATCGTAGCTGGAGACGTGATAGCCGCCGCTGATCAGCAACTGATCCTTGCCCGCCACATGCGCGACGACCGGCGTCGAGAACGTGATGCTCTTCTGACGCGGAGTGCGCCAGACCTGCTTGCCGGTCTGGCGGTCCAGCGCCGTGAGGGCACTGTCGCCGTCGTACTCGGCCGAGAAGATCACCGTCTCCCGATAGAGGAGGGGCGACGGCGCGTAGCCATACTCGAACATGCGCGGATTGAACGGCCCGACCGTCTGCTGCCAGAGTTGCTTCCCCTCCAGATCGAGTGCCGTGGCCTGGATTGTCTCGTGATGAAAGAAGCTGGCAAACAACCGCTCGCCGTCGCAGGCCAGGGTCGGCGAGGCTTCGGTGTTCTTGGGATGGTTCTTGCGCGCGAAGCCGCCCGTGCTGACATCCGTCTTCCAGAGTTGCTTCCCCGTCTTGCGGTCGAAGGCGACAACCGACTGCACCTTCTTCGCCTCGTCCGCCGTTTCGAGGAAGACCTTGTCACCCACGACAATCGGCGACGAGTGGCCTCGCCCCGGCACGGGCGTCTTCCAGACGACGTTTTCCGTTTCGCTCCACTTGGTCGGGACATCCGCGCCCGTCACCGCGATGCCGTTGCGAGACGGCCCGCGCCACCACGGCCAATCCCGCTCGACCGACAACTTCGGAAAGTCGGCGATCCCGCGATCCTGGGCCTCGACGCGACAGGCCACTCCGAAGGCCAGGCCACTCAGCAGAAACAGGGAAAAGCAGAATCTCGATGGACGCATGTCGTCATTCCTTGCAGCACAGAGTTGATGGTAGTGAGTGGGACAGAGACCCGGACGCATCGAAGCCTGACGCGCAAGCGAAGGTGTTCTCGATGTCGCACCTTCGCTTGCGCGTCAGGCTTCAATTGTTAAACCGTTACCTCGCTGCCGCCTTACAGCCCGGGCTTCGCCGGTTTGATCGGAGCCTGCCAGCCGTTGGCTCCCTTCACCTTGACCTTGCGGCTGTAGACGCGATCTCCGCATGTCGCGTAGACCGTGTCGAAGTTCTCGCCCCCGAACGTCAGGTTGGAAACCTTGCCGTTCGGAGTCGGGATGATGCAGTTGACCCGACCCGGCTGATCGCAAACTTGCAAGCCAATTCGAGTCGCCACCCAGACGCGGCCGTCTCGATCCGTGCGAACTCCGTCGGCTCCACTGTCTTCGTCTTTGTCGGCCACATGCAGGTGGAAGTATTTTTGTTTGTGAGCCAGCGAACCATCCGGCTGAATCACGTAGCTGTAGACCCAGTGCGTCCGGCTGTCGGCCACGTACAGCAGCGACTGGTCGGGCGAGCAGCACAATCCGTTGGCGAACTTCAGCCTCGCATCGACGATCTTCTTCTCACCCTTCGGCGAGACATACCAGACCTTGCTGTCGTTCGGCGTTGCGAAGGGAGCCGTCGCGTACAGACTGCCATCGTGGCGCACGACGAGATCGTTCCCCTTGAACCCGTCGGCGAAGACGGTCGATTTTCCCTCGGCATCCCACGCGAGCACCTGCTCGACCGCTCCGGCATTTGCGTAGAGCCGGCCGTCGGGACCAAACGCCTGTCCGTCGCCGCGCTGCGAGTCAGCCAGGAACTCCGTCACCTTGCCGTCGAGTCCGACCTTGTATGTCTTGGCGTCTGGCACCTCGTTGTAGAAGACCTCGCCCTTCGCGTTGACCGACGGACCCTCGGTGAACTTGTAGCCTTCAGCCACCAGCTTCCAATCCTCTCCCGGAACCAAAATATCCTGCAACTGAGGCGACCCCTTACCCGCCTTGATCGGGGCGGGCCAGTCCTTCCACAGCCAGCGCATCGCATCGGGGAAGATCTCGGTGGCATGCTTGCCATCGTGTTTGCCTTCGCCCCAGCTATGAGCGACCTCGTACCCGGCAAAAACCAGCGACCGCTCCATCGCCTGATTCGCGATCCACCAGTCTCCGCCGTAAATATTGTTGTCGTTGCTGCCGTCTTCCAGAAAGATGCGGAGTGGCTTCGGCTCGTACTTGCGGATTAGCGTCGAGTAGTTGTGACCGCCGCGCAGGCCGACGTAGGTGCCGATCGCGCTGAAGACCCGCTGAAACGAATCGGGCCGCTCCCACGCCGCCGTGAAGGCACAGATTGCGCCGCTGCTGGCTCCGCCGATGGCCCGGTCGTTGCCATTCTTCGAGAGCTTGATCGCGCGGCCATCGGCCGTCTGTTTCGTTTCGACTTCCGGCAGCAACTCGTCCAGAAGGAATCGAGCGTAGCCGTCACCAAGGCCGTCGTACTCGAAGCTGCGGTTGTATCGAGCCAGCACCTGATCCGAAGTCGCCGGCACGACACCGGGCGTCACGAAGACGCCAATCGTGATCGGCATCTCCTTGTTGTGAATCAGCTCATCGAACACTTCGGGAGCGTTGTATTGCACGCCGTCCTGATTGACGTACAGGCAGGCGGGCTTGGCCGGGTCGTACTGCTTCGGCACGTACACGGTGACTTCGCGCGTCGTGCCGGGGAAGACCTTCGACGTGTCGAACGAGAACTTTATCTTTGTCCCCTTCGGCACCTCTTGAGCCTGAACCGCCGATCGTGAGGCCACAGCCATCACGATCAGCAACGAAATGAACTTCCAAACGGAGCGCTGCATGAGTCTGTCCTCTTTCCGTGAACGTCATGGTGGAGAGTCTTCGAGCGGGGCGGAGTATAGCCGCGACGTGGGGTGGGTTTGTAACCTGCCGGTGTCCAGAATTCTGAGGGCGGGTTGGATTGAACCTCCTGCCACTGGGTACTCAAAGCGGGCAGGACCATCGCTATTTTCAAATTGGGGTGCCACGGTCACGGAGCTTTGACGTGGCCGTGTGAGTAACGTGCGGGCTGATTTCCAATCTCACGGC
>JAYUFF010000436.1:0-5483 GCA_043738825.1 Schlesneria sp. | reverse complement strand
GTTGAGGGTTCATTGATGTCTGTCGGCGATTACATTCGCGGCTCGCAGATTTGGAAGAGCATCTTTCGTCATCCGGCTCCGGTCGATCGGCGAAACCGTATCGTCGTGATGCTGACGAACTTCTTCCTCCATTTGCATCCGGTCTCGATCAAGCAGCAGGGGATCGCCCTCTCGTACACGTGGTGCATGGGCGGGATCACGTTCTTCCTGTTTCTCGTTGAAACGATCACCGGTGTGCTGCTGATGTTTTACTACCGGCCGACGTTGGAGTTCGCGTTCAACGACATTCTGGCCTTGCGCGACGTGACGACGCTCGGGATCATGCGTGAGGTGCATCGGTGGGCCGCTCACGCGATGGTCATCACGGTTTGGTTGCACATGTACCGCGTGTTTCTCACGGGAAGCTACAAGCCGCCGCGAGAGTTCAACTGGGTGATCGGTGTGCTGCTGCTGGTGCTGACATTGTTGTTGTCGTTTACCGGGTATCTGCTCCCGTGGGATCAGCTTGCGATCTGGGCGATCACCGTCGGTTCTAACATGGCTCGCGCGACGCCGGGTCTTGGGTACGAGGGGCCGGGTGCGCAGCTCCTCAATATCGGCGGATTCGATCTGATTACAAACGGCAGCGATGCTCGCTTCCTCTTGCTGGGGAGTCGCTTCGTGAGCGAAGCGACTTTGAACCGGTTCTACATTCTGCACTGTGTGGCCATCCCGCTGGTGGTCTCACTGCTGATTGCCATTCACTTCTGGCGAGTCCGCAAAGACGGCGGTATCAGTCAGCCGCTGTGAGGGTTGGGCTTTATGGCAGGAAGATGTATGGCAGGAAGATCAAAACAAACTCAGGCGAAACAACCGGCGGGAGACGGGCCATTCTGCAATGATGTCTTCGACATTTTCCTGCCAACCATTTTCCTGCCATTTCGGCGATGTGTCTCAGCGGACTGAGGCACAGCCTTGTTAGTTGTTGTGTTGAGATTCCAGTTGTTGCGTTGAGAATCTGGCGGCTACCGACTCATGCATACGCATTTGCCTCATAACCCCGACCTGACCTCGTCCGTGATTTTCGGACTGGGTTGCGTCTACATGCTGTTGTTCGTCATGAACGCCCTGTGGGTGCGCCGCAGTTACGCGGTCGATGGCAACGTCCGTCTGACTCTGGGCGGGTTGCTTGGCAAGGGCCAGGAAATTCCGGTAGCCGGATTTTGGGCGGTCTACTCCGCGATGTTGTTGATGGTCGCGACGGCTCATCTGACGGGTTCGGGCAACCCGCAGTCGTTTCTGTTGAAGATGCCCGAGATCCTGAAGGCTCCGATCAACTGGGCCTCCAAGCCGGAGGCGTTTTTCGCAGGATCGACGCTCGTCTTCATCGCGATGATCGTGTTTCGGTCGTGGTGGACAACCATGACTTCCGGCTGGCTGTTGCTCAATTTTTCACTGCTGTTTATGACGCTCAGCATCACCGACTACGACTTCCGGCAGATCGTGGGCAAGCCCGACAACGTGCCGATCGTGGCCATGCTTTACATCGTCGGCTTCTTCACGTGGTTGTACTTCAGGAAGTCGGTCGAGAACGACAAACGCAAGGCCGAGGGGCGTCCGTTGGTCGAGCAGGAGAACAATGAGAAGGTGCTGACTTGGCCTGATCTGGTCTACACCGAGTTGATCTGCATGGTCGTGGTCACGGCCATCTTGATTGCATGGGGCATCGTGTTGCAGGCTCCTCTGGAGGAACCGGCCTCGGCGGCGAAGACGCCCAATCCGTCGAAGGCCCCGTGGTACTTCCTCGGTCTGCAAGAGATGCTCGTTTACTTCGATCCGTGGATGGCGGGTGTGGTGCTGCCGAGCGTGATCCTCGTTGGTTTGATGGCGATCCCCTACATCGACTTCAACAAGTTGGGGAACGGCTATTACACGTTCAACGAGCGCAAGTTCGCGGTCTCGACGTTCCTGTTCGGTTTCCTGCCGCTGTGGGTCGCCATGATCGTCCTCGGGACTTTCCTGCGTGGACCGAACTGGAACTTCTTCAGTCCGTATGAGTACTGGGACACGCACAAATTGGTGTTTTTGAACAACGTCAATTTGTCGGAGTGGTTCTGGCTGTCGGTCATGGGCCAGCAATTGCCGATCGCTCCGGCGGGGTCCAAGCTCGGGTATCAGATTGTCATGATTCTGCTGCGAGAGTGGTTGGGCTTGGTTGCAGTTGTGGCTTATTTGTTTGTGCTACCTCCGATCATGGCGGCCACCGTGTTCCGAAAGTTCTTCGTCAAGATGGGCTTTCTCCGGTACATGGTGCTGGCGAATTTGATGCTGTTTATGATGTCGCTGCCGATCAAGATGGTGCTCCGCTGGGTGATCAACCTGAAGTACATCGTGGCGATTCCAGAGTGGTTCTTTAATATCTGACTCCGCAGAAATGACCCGAAGGACGGTTCGGTATTATGCCGGCGACTGACGATTATCGTTACAGCCCCAAGATGATGCACAAGGTGTTCTGCGCCAGCGCGATGCTGTTGCTGTTCACGACCGTGTGGATGATGTGGGCCGATTACAACGACGAATGGCGCACCTATCAGCGTGAAGCGTTCAAGCTTCAGGCTGCGCGGCTGAAGGCTCGCGAAAATCAGATCAAGGCGGCCCCCGAGCACAAAGCCAAGGTCGAAGAGTTGGCGGGTCGCATCGACTCGGCCAAAAAAGAACTGGCCACGAAGCACTCCGAGGAAAAGTCGCTGACAGAGAAAGTGCGTTCGGCCAGCGACAAGGCGTCGAACCATCTGCGCACTCTGAAAAACGAACGTGCCAAACGCGATGTGGCTCGTGCCGATTACACCCTTGCGATTCGTGACAATCTCACAGGCGAAGCTCTGGAAAAGCGCACCGCAGACTATAAAACCATCGAGCGTGCTGTTGATGTGATGGAGGCCGAGTATGCCGAACTCAAACTGGCGGTCGATAATGCGAAGATCGAGTTGGCGAAGGTGACGGGCGAGCGTGATGCCGCCCTGAAGGAACTGAAGGGCGAAGAGACGCAGGCGGTTTTGATTCACGCTGCGTTGAACAAGATCGAGCCGGACAACTGGCTTTCCAAAGCCAAGCGACAACTGATGCTGTTGCCAATCATCGACGGATTCAACTCGCCCGAACGAATCACACAAGACTGGTTGCCGAACCTTAAAATCACCCTCGGCGGCATGGGCATGGTGTCGCGGTTCGATCGCTGCCGAACCTGCCACGCGATGATCGACTCGGTCGATGACACGGTGACGACTCATGTGGCCGGGGCCTTCCCGAGTGGGTTAAAGCAAGACGGCAAGTTCCCTCAGCCGTATTCGTCGCACCCGCGACTCGATGTCTATCTCAGCGCGACCAGTCCGCATCCGTTGCCGAAGTTTGGCTGCACGATTTGCCATGAAGGGCAGGGGTCGGGAACGTCGCTGACCAACGCTTCGCATACCCCGAACGATCCGGCTCAGGCGGAAGAGTGGGCACACGATCACAAGTGGTTCGACAATCACTTCTGGGAGCGACCGATGGCTCCGAAGCGGTTTGAAGAGTCCTCGTGCATCAAGTGCCATGTGAACGTGACCGAGTTGGCGGTGAACCCGAAGTTCGGACCAACCGCCCCGAAAGTGGCGCGCGGTCATCACCTGGTGCAGACTTATGGCTGCTTCGGTTGCCACGAGATTCAAGGTTACGAAGGGACCAAGGTCATCGGTGTCGATGTGCGTCTCGAACCGTCCACTCCGGAAGAGGCCGCCGAGATCGCGAAGGATCCGAATCAGGTCGCCGGCAAGATGCAAAAGGTTGGACCCTCGCTGCGGCATCTCGCCTCGAAGGTCGATGCGGGTTTCGTCGCCTCGTGGACCGAGGAGCCAAAGCGGTTCCGTCCGAAAACTCGGATGCCTCAGTTCTTCAAGCTCGACAACCAGCAAGATCCCCACGCTCAGCAGTACAACCCGGTCGAAATCGCGGCGATGACGCACTACTTGCTTGGCAAGTCGTCGGCCTACGAACAACTCGCTCCGGCGGCGGATTACAAGCCGAATGCCGGGCGCGGCAAGGAGTTTTTCGCGACCAAGGGCTGCGTCAACTGCCACACGCACGAGGCGGTTCCGGGACTCGACATGACGTTCGGCCCGGAGCTTTCCAAGGTTCATGCGAAGCTCAAGGCGGGGAACTTCGGATTCAACTGGCTGTACACCTGGGTGCGTGAGCCGACCCGCTACCACGCGCGCACGAAGATGCCCGCTCAACCGCTCGAAGCCGAGAAGGTCGGCGACTCGATCATCGATCCGGCCGCCGATATCGCGGCCTTCCTGCTGAAGCTCGATGGTGCGCCGGCCGACTTCAAGCCGACGGCCGAATACGCGGCCCCGGTGACTGACGACAAGGTGCTCGATGAGTTGGTGGCGTACTTCCTCGGCAAGTCGTTGACGAAGAGTCAGATCGCCGGATTGATGACTTCGGGCAAGTACCCGATCGCCCCCGACAAGATCAAGGGAGATGAGATCGAGTTGGTCGGCAAGACCGAAGGGGAACTCGATGCCGGTGAATGGAAGAACCGCAAGCTGAGCTATCTTGGTCGCAAGTCGATCACGCGCTACGGCTGTTATGGTTGCCACGATATCCCGAACTTCGAGCAGGCTCGTCCGATCGGAACGGCCTTGCAGGATTGGGGCAAGAAGGATCGTTCGCGTCTGGCGTTCGAGCACATTCACGAATACCTGCATCACCACGGTCAAGCCGACCTGGGTGTGAAGGTGGCGGCGCTGGATGCCAAGTCCATCGCGAGATTGAAGGTCGAACATCCGGCTGGAGTGCGTGTGACGAAGGCTGGCGGTCGTTCGCTGCAAGTGGACGATGTGGTGCTGAGTCTCGACGGGACGGCCGTGGCGGATGTTGAGCAGTATCAGGCGTTGCTCACGCGCACGATTGTCGGCAGTGAAGTCGCGGTTGGCGTCTGGCGCGGCGGACACGAGCAGATGATCAAGCTCAAGGCTGATTCATCACTCTTGGATCGCGTCGAGGACGGCATTGGCCGAGCGGAGCGACACGAGTTCAAGGCGGGTGACGAAGCTGAGGAGCGGGAACTATCGGCAGCGTTCTACGTTGAAAGCCTGTTGCATCACGGGCGTCCCGGTTTCCTGTGGCAGAAGCTGCGTCAGCCTCGCAGTTACGACTACAAGATGATCGAGACCAAACCCTACGACGATCGTCTGCGGATGCCAAAGTTCCCGTTCTCGGAAGACGACATCGACGCGATTGCGACGTTCGTTCTGGGACTGGTTGCCGAACCGCCGTCAACAGAATACCTGTACAACCCTGGCGGGGCCGTTGGTGCCAAAATCAAGGGTGAGCGGTTGATCCAGAAGTTCAACTGTTCCGGTTGCCACATGCTGGAGCTTCCCAAGATCCGTTATGGAGCCGATCTGGACAAGATCGCCGCGTCGGATCCCTCAACTCAATACCCAGAAGCAATCGCCCTG
>JAYUFF010000435.1:0-5487 GCA_043738825.1 Schlesneria sp. | reverse complement strand
TCGTCCTCGAATCCGAGCAGATGATTTTGGAGGACAAGCTGGCGGAGGCGGCTCGCAAGGCGGCGGGCGAGTTGAAGCTGGCGACTTCGCCGGTGATGGTTTACCTCGCCAACAAAATTTGGAATCCGCAGGTCTATGAGCCGGGGAAGCGGCCCGGTTATTCGATGTACTCGACCGTCGCGGGGCTCGATGTGCTGAGCCTCGACGGGACACCGTTTGGCGGGTTCGAGTTCCTCGGCGAGAAACCGGCATCGCTTGGCGAGGACGAAGTGATCATCAACGAGTTCCTTGCCACGGACCTTCAGGCGAAGGTGGGTGATGCGATCAAGTTCTCGTACCACACGATCGGCTCGCGCGGTGAACTGCCCGAACTGGAGCGGACCGTCACCGTGCGCGGCATCGTCAAGATGGCCGGCGCGGCTATCGACCAGTCGCTGACTCCCGCCGTGAAGGGGATCACCGATGTCGATTCGCTCGCCGACTGGGACCAGCCGTTTGAGATGAAACTCGACGACGTGACGCCGCGCGATGACGAGTACTGGGACAATCACCGTGCGACGCCGAAGATGTTCTTGCCGCTCAAGCAGGCTCAAAAACTGTGGCCGAGCCGGTACGGAACGCTCACGTCGTTGAGGATCGGGCGAGGGACCGAAGGGGTGGCCGGGGCTGGAGCGTCTTCGCGAAGCCCCGGAGGCGACACGCCCGAAGACCGGGGCTTCCCTTCGGCGGTCCAGCCCCGGCCACCCGCCATTGATTCCGATGCACTCGCGGCGGCGATTCTGAAGCACATCGATCCTGTTGAACTCGGTCTCGCGTTTCAGCCGGTCAAGGCCATCGGCCTTCAGGCGGCGAAGGGATCGAACGACTTCAGCGGGTTGTTCATCGGCTTCAGCCTGTTCCTGATCGCAGCGGCGATGATCCTGATCGGGTTGCTGTTCCGGTTGGGAATCGAGCAGCGCGTGCGAGACCTTGGTCTGCTCGGCGCGGTCGGCTTCACGCCGCAACAGGTGCGACGGCAGATGTTGCTCGAAGGATTGATCGTTGTTCTTGTGGGAGCGATCCTCGGCACGTTCGCCGCTGTCGGATACGCGAAGCTGATGATCTACGGCCTGACGCACTGGTGGGTCGGCGCGATCGGAACGAAGAATCTGATTCTCTCCGTCCAACCGCTGAGCCTCGCCACGGGGTTCGCCATCGCGGTCGCGACGGCTCTGTTCGCGATCTGGTGGGCGCTGCGGCAACTCAACGGCCTGAGCCTCCGCGAGCAACTCGCCGGTGTCACCGAGAAAGAGGTCGATCTGGCGACGCAGCACGTGCGCGCGAGAAAGTCTTCCCGCCGTGCAACAATCTGCGCCGCACTGGCTCTCACTCTGACAGCCGCCATCGTGATCGGAGTCCTTCCCGCCACAGGAGCCTTCTTCGGCGTCGGCATCTTGCTGCTGGTCGCATCGTTGTCGTTCCTGTCGGCGTGGTTGCAAGGCGGTGGTGGTCTCGCAGTAAGCAGTGACCCTCAACACACTAGCCCGACGCGCGAGCGAGGGCTTCGCGCGGATCAAACGGTCAGCCCTCGCTTGCGCGTCGGGCTAGTTACGGAATCGAGATTTGCCGTGCGAGGTCGTGGTGCCGCTGCATTTGGTCGTCTCGGCCTGCGCAATGCCTCACGGCAGCGTCTTCGCAGCGTGATGACTGCCGGATTGATCGCGACGGCCACGTTTCTGATCGTCACCGTTGCCGCTTTTCGGCGCGATCCGACGGGTGAGCGGCTCGACAAGAAGTCTGGCAACGGCGGCTTCACGCTGGTCGCCGAATCGAGCAGCCCGATCCTGTACGACCTCAACACGGCGGAAGGCCGCAAGAAATTGCAGATCGAGGCCGAGCCGAACTCGCCCGCCGCAGCAGTCCTCACTGCGATGAACGTCGTCCCGTTTCGAGTGAAGCCGGGCGAAGAGGCGAGTTGCCTGAACGTCTACCAGACGCGCGTCCCCACGATTCTCGGTGTGCCTCGTTCGCTGATTGAGGAGAACCGCTTCGCCTTCGCGCCGGCATTCATGGGAGGCGGCTCGTGGAAAGTGTTGCTGGATGGACACGGGACGGAACGGACGAAAGGCGAAGGGGTGGCCGGGGCTGGAGCGTCTTCGCGAAGCCCCGGTGATGGCATGTCCGAAGACCGGGGCTTCCCTTCGGTCCAGCCCCGGCCACCCACCTCCAATCCAAAATCGAAAATCGAAAATCGAAAATCCTCCATTCCCGTTCTCGGTGATCTCAACACACTGATGTTCTCGCTCCACAAACAGGTTGGCCAGACGATCGCGATCCCGAATGAAGAACAGCCGCAGCATCAACTCCAGGTGAGCGGCCTGTTTCAGGACAGCGTCTTTCAGGGCGTGCTCGTGATGAGCGAGGACGACTTCCTGAAGCTGTTCCCCGAGCAGAAGGGCTTTCGTTATTTCCTGATCGAAGTTCCGCCCGAACTTGCCGACGCGGCGACCACGCTCCTCGAAACGGAACTGAGCGCGTACGGCTTCGATGTTGAGCCGGTGGCCGAACGGCTCGCGCGGTTCCTGTCGGTTCAGAACACGTACCTCTCGACGTTTCAAACGCTCGGCGGTTTGGGACTGCTGCTCGGCACGTTCGGCCTCGCGACGGTGATGCTGCGGAACGTGCTCGAACGCCAGACGGAACTGGCTCTGCTGCGAGCGGTCGGCTATCGCGCGGGCCAGGTCGCGTCGCTCGTCCTGTGGGAGAACGCCTTCGTCCTGCTGTGGGGCCTCGTGGCCGGAACGCTCTCGGCCCTGATCGCCGTCGCGCCCAATCTCACCTCGCGCGGCGGAGACGTTCCACTCGGTTCGCTCGCCACATTACTGGCCATTGTCTTCGCGACCGGCATGCTGGCCGCCACCATCGCCGTCCGAGCGGCCATTCGTCTGCCCATCGTCACCACGCTGCGAGGCGAATAGTTCTCGCGAGGTGTTGAGGTCGAGTTCAAATCCGGAAACGCTTCATGTCGAGCCAGCCCGCCGAACGGACGACCTTACGATACCGACCGGCGTTCGCCGTCGGGATCGTCGTCCTGAGCATCGTGCTGCCGATGGCGCTGGCCTGCTGGTCTGTGCTGTCGGCAATGCGCGACAAGGGGATCGCGGGCGCGCCGTCGAAACTGGTCCGGCATTACTTCGGCTCGGTCAAGAACGGCGAATTGTGGCACGCGGAGACGCGGCTCTCGTCGAACCAGTTCGCGCCTCCGATTGCGTCTCGCATCGTATGCCTCGATCTGGAAACGGGGGCTAAACGCGACACCGGGCTGGCCGTTCTGGGCGAGTCCGGATGGCCGCTCTGGTTGGGAGAGACTCTGTACTTCAGAACACAGACGGCGATCTTTCGGCAGTCGGAGAATGATTTTGTCAAACTCGCTGCGTTGCCCCGGTCTGGTGGCTCCTTGTTCCTGTGGGAAGACCAATTGACGATGATCGCGCCAACCGACGATGGGGGCCATCGGTTGGTTCACTTGACCGGTGGAGAGTGGATTGGAGGGCGACCGATCCTGCTGCCGGCGACCAGTCGTGTCTGGCACGACGATCAGCAACGAGGTCGGAAGGTTTTGTTGCCGCTCACGTCCCAGCAGCCAACTTCAAATGCCCGCCCTTCGGCATCACACAGCATCATGGTCGTGCAGGTTGGAAATCAGCATCACGTGTTGATCTCAGACTACCGCCACTTCTCCGCGTATCGAACAGGTTTCGAGTTTGCGGACGAGCCGTGCGAAGGGGCATCGGCACTGGCCCCCGAAAACTCGCCGCGCGATGGCTCTGGCTGGGAATCCATCTGCCCGACTCCGTTCGCTACAGCGGATAAATGGGTGCATATCGCGAGCAGTGGCGATGGGTTGTTGTTCACTTCGTGGGGCGAACCGTTTGAGAATGTTGCCCGCAGGAAAACAGATGGAACTTGGGAGCGGCTGACATATCAGGGAGGTAACGAACAAGGGAAGGTAGAAAGATGCCTCGGTGATCCGGCAAGCGCCACGGCCTACACCATTAGGACGAACGACAACTGGGGGTCGGCGGAGGTGCGCCGGATCGACGGCAACTTCCTGTGCCTGCCTCACCTCGTCCTCCCCGGGTGCGAGCGGGAGTATCTCGCGCGGTGGAAGCGCCTGGGGGTGAGTCTGTTATTCACCTGGTGGCTGCACGCGGCACTGTTGGTTGGCGGAGCGGTATGGCTCACGCGGGGAACGGTTCGCGCGGACTTCGAGTTCGGGATCCAACGGGCCTCGCTCGCACCACTGTGGCGTCGCGCGGTCGCGACCAGCGTGGATGCCGCTCTGCTATTCACGGCAATCTATTCGCTCGGGCAATTCATCCCCGCAGTCTTCGCAATCGAAGCGCCCACCTTGGACGAGACGACTCGCGCGTATTATCTCTTTGAAGTTGAGCAAGGTCTGCACGGCGCAGTCACTGGAACGGGTGGCCTCGGCTTTGTGAAATCGGGCGCAATCATGTTGAGAGAGTTGTTCTTGTTGGATTTTCCGGAGTTCACCTTCATTCTCATGGCCTCGTTGTTTGTCATCTGCGGCGCGAAGGTGTTTGTCGAGGGTCGCTTCGGAGTCACACCGGGCAAGTGGCTGCTGGGCCTGCGCACCGTCAGGTCAACGCTTCGTCCCTGCGGCGTCGCGCGAGCCATCGTCCGCAATGTGCTCTATTGCTTCGACCTCCCGTTCCTCCTGACACCGCTTCCTGCCGCGTTGAGTCTGATGTTCTCCGAGCATCGCCAAACTCTGGGCGATCGCGCCGCCGACACGCTCGTTGTTCGAGCCGGTTCGATTCGAGTAGTGGATCACTCGGATGATTCACCCGTCGAAGTCGATGCAGCCTGTCGGCCGCAACCAAAGTAGCCTTCATCGCTCCGCGTGAAGTGAGCCGACTGCGGTTGGAGACAGAATTGTTCAATCCGCAGTGAACTCGCGCACGGCTGTCTTCACGCGGAGCGATGAAGGCTATTTTGAAGCGGCAGAAATGCAAGCCGGCCGATACGAAGGTGAAACCCGTTGGAACGAATCAGGGAGGGGGCGGGCTTTCCCGTGTAAGATCGCAGTCGCTGCGGGAATAGATCTGTGGGAGAGGCGTCGATGGTGGAGCCGGAGACACGTCCGAGTTTGATGCTGCGGCTCCGCGAGGCGGCCGATCAGCAGGCTTGGGCGGAGTTCGTCTCGATCTACGAACCGCTCGTGCTGCGGTTGATGCGGCAGCGGGAGTTGCAGGAGGCGGATGCTCGCGATGTGACGCAGCAGGTCGTGCTCGCGGTGACTCAGGCGGTCGAGCGTTGGCAACCGAATGGGCGCGCGGCTTCGTTTCGGAGATGGCTGTTCGCGATTGCCCGCAAACTGGCGCTGTGTCACACCTAAGAATGGGGGTTGTTGTCGTAGCCACGTTCGCCAGAACGTGGGCGAGACGCTGGATGGACCCCACGCTCTGGCGAGCGTGGCTACCC
>JAYUFF010000434.1:0-2074 GCA_043738825.1 Schlesneria sp. | reverse complement strand
CCCCAGGCCGCGCTGGTGCTCCACGATTTGTCCGTCAACCCCGAGCCGACCGTGGCATCCACAAAGCAGCCGTCTCCCTGGTTCAGGTACAACATCACTCCCCCGTAACCCGTCACCAAGACATCCGAAAATCCATCCTCGTTGACATCCGCAACCGCCGCGCCGTGGCTGTAGTGTTCCGACCGACCGATCAGAGCCGGCTGCGTCACGTCCGTGAATCGCCAATTCCCCAAGTTTCGGTAAAGGGCCGATGGCAGACCGACCACTTGTTTCGCTTGGTAACGCCCGCCTCCCGGCATGAGGATGTCGAGCAACCCGTCCCCGTCGAAATCGAAGATCGCGACGCCCCCTCCCATCGACTCAAGGATCGCAAATCGTCCCTGTTCTTCGTCGTTCCGATAGGTGAACTGAATCCCGGCTTCGTGGGTGAACTCTTTGAATCGAATGCCGCCGCGATCAGACGCCGCGTGCTGATTCGCAGTGGCGGTCACCGGCGGGGCATTTGTATTGCCCGCCGTGTTCGGATTTCCCGTCTTCTCGAAACAGCCCGATGTCCACAACAGGGCGGCGGACATCATCCAAACGACTCTCATGTTTTGTTCCCATTGACTGCGGGCACTCTCTCGCCCACTTGATCTTACGTTCCGTTGTCACGGAGTCAGACGGGGGGCTCGCGTTGACTGAGGCTTGACCGCTTCGGCCGCCAGCCGCCACGACTTCGCCAAATCGTGCTTGCCGAGTTGGTCGCAGACTTCCGCGATTTCGGTGAGGACTTCCGCATCTCGATGTTGGCTCATGGCCTTGGCACTCAGCGCCGTGAGTTGTTCCAGCAAACCGCGTGACGTGGCCACCTTATCCATCTCCGACTCGTAACGGGATGCATCCCCCAGTTCTCGCCGCGCCAGGGCCAGTTGGTATCGGCAGTCCACGTTGTGCGGTTCCAGTGTCAGAATCTCTTCATAGAGTTCGGCGGCATCACGGGGACGTTTGTCGTCCGTGGCGAGGTCGGCATTCAATCGAAGTACGGCAACGTCATTGGCACCGACAGCCTTGGCGCGATCCAAACATTGTCGAGCCAAGTCTCCATTCCCAAGAGCGCGGTGGCACTGTCCCCGCTGCGAGAGGGTGGTGGCCGTTTCCGTGGTGCTGGCTAGGACATCCAGGGCCTGCTGATATTCGTTGAGTCGAATCAACACGTCGGCCAACTCGATCACGATCTCCAAGCGAGCCGCGTCCGACATCGGCAAGGAAAGTGCGGCGCGATATTCACGAGCCGCCTCAACAAACTGCTCGAAATCTCGATGGATCGATCCCATCATCCGCCAGGGACGATGGTCCTCGGGCGCGAGTTGCGTGAGTCGCTCCAAGTGCTCGACAGACCGATTGAGCTCTCCAAGATCGTGGTAGATTGAGGCCAGCCAGCGGTGGGCCTCAGTGCTGTCCCGGTGGATTTGGAGCAACTGCTGAAAGCACGACTCAGCCTCCGTCAGTCGCCCGAGGACATAGAGGCACTCGCCCGTCCATTGCAACGCCGACGAACGAATCTCTCCCTCCGGTTGCAGGCTGGAAAAATCCTTGAGAGCCGTCGAGGCGTCTCCTCGTCGCAGTCGAATCGCCCCCGCCAGCAGATGAGTTCGGTCATCTTTCGGATGGCTGTGACGAAGTCGCTGGAGCGATTCCATGGCCTCCACGAATTCACCACGATTGAGCGCCGACATGCCCGAGGAAAAGTCATCAACACCCTTGCGGCGGGAGACGACCGCCGCGACGGCGCAGCACAGCACGACCGCCAGAACGAACCAGCGAACGCCTCGAAATCTCGATGGACAACACCACATGATCCTCAACCTCGTCCTCCCCGCCGAGGGGGAGAGAACAGGAACGCCCGTCGAAATGCGAGTTGATTCGCCAGAACCTTGGCGATCAGCAGAAACAAACTTACCCATAGAAGCCTGACGCGCAAGCGAAGGATGAATAACCAAGCCTCCTTCGCTTGCGCGTCAGGCTTCTATCGTCGGTACGAATTTCTTGCCGTTCGCTTTGGCCGCCGATTCGGTTTTCACTTTGAGCTGCG
>JAYUFF010000433.1:0-5506 GCA_043738825.1 Schlesneria sp. | reverse complement strand
CGAGGCAGCAGCAAGAGTCAGGTCAACATGTGGTGCCGCCCGTGCGGCAGCGGCGAGGTCTACGGCTATCGCACCGACGCCAGCCAACCGGCCGAAGTCCGAGCGGGCGTCACCCCGAAGAAGGTGGCCGACAAACCGATCGGCCAGTGGAACCGGTTCCTGATCACGATGAAGGGGGACCGCCTGACCGTGCGCCTCAACGGCGAACTGGTGATCGAGAACGCCCAACTCCCCGGCGTAGCCCCCCGCGGCCCGATCGCCCTCCAACACCACGGCGACCCCATCGAGTTCGCCAGTATTTTGATTCGCGAACTGCCGTAGAGTGCGAACGCACGACCCCGATTTCCCTCAACCACAAACCCCTCGGAACACTGGAGCATGGCCATCCCGCACCTGGACCGCGATGGGTTCCTGCCGGAAGGTGTTCATGAATGTTCGCTCGTTGAACTGGAAGAGCAGTTCGGACGATTTCAAGGCTCGGATCGTCGGTCTACCTTGTTCGCAAAGTTTGTCGAGTACCTCGGCGAGGTTCGGGCGAGTGGTCTAGCGACGTTTGTGATCGTCGATGGCAGTTTCGTGACAGCCAAACCCGAGCCGAACGATATTGATCTGGTCTTGGTCCTGTCGGCGGCCCATGATCTCACTGCGGAGTTGCGGCCCTTCGAGTACAACGCCTTATCGCGGAGAATGGTTCGCAAGCGTTATGGTTTCGATCTGTTGTCGGCTCGTGCGGGTTCGCAAGAATTGGACGAGTACATCGAGTTCTTCCAGCAGGTACGCGGCGATCCGGATCGTCGCAAAGGTCTCCTCAAGGTGTTGCCATGATTACCAACGACGCGGAACTGAGTCAGACGATGGAGCAACTGGAGCGGATGTACCGTGCTCTCGCGGCCCTGCGACGCGACGTGTACCCGGTCAATCCCCGCCAATTCGCTCTGCTTGCGGAAGGTCCGGAGGAAGAAATCCTTCGTCTCCAACAGGCCATCGACCAATACACCGGCCGAAATGAACTGGTGGCACTTCATGCGTAGATCCAAGCACACGGTTTGTTCCGAAGTCTCCCGCACGGTTCGCGGCGACCGCACCGACGCCAGCCAACCGGCCGAAGTGCGGGCGGGCGTCACCCCGAAAAAGGTGGCCGACAAACCGATCGGCCAGTAGAACCGGTTCCTGTTCGTTTCATCGGTACGTGAAGTCGGGCCATTACCCCGCAGGTTGGGGGTCATCAGCCCCACCGCATCTCGACGGATTGGATTTTGAATAGCCACAAACGTAGGGTGTGTGCAGCAACGCGAAACTCACCCGATTCATCGCCACCCGCCATTCTGGTGCGTTCCGCGTTGCTTCACGCACCCTACAGGACTTCTACATCCTTGCTGGTGGTTCCGCCAGCATAGTTTTGGCGTTCGGCCTAAGAGCGGAGAGGACAAGCTATGGCGAATGAAGAGGTTCCGAACTCCGGACTAGCCCCTACACAACCCTGGTTCGCTCGCCTGGGGCTCAGCGGCAAGCTCTTGCTCATCGGAGGCTTGATTGGGATCATCGTTAGCTTTCTTCCCCTCGTCTCGGTGTCCATTGAGATGCGCGAGCCGGGGGTGGAGGACCTGTTCAGGATGCTGGGTGGCCTGAATAATGGTGGCGGTCAACTGGCAATGAACGTCAATGAGACAGTGACCATCGTTAAGCATTGGCGAGGAAAGGTCGGCCTGGCGTGTTATCTGGCGGCCCTGCTCTTACCCTTCGTGCTGTACCCGCCGAACGGTTTGGTCCTGAAAGCCCTGTCTTGGGCGGTTGTCGGAGCGAGTCTGCTGGCCATCATCCTAGCGGTCTGGCTGCTCGTGCTGGCGCGTGATGCGACTGGAAGCACTCTCATTACGGAAGGCGCGGCCCGGGTGCCGATGGCCAATGTGAAGGTGACGACCGGGGTCGGAGCGTATCTTAACATTCTCGCTGCCCTGGTCGTTTTGGCCGGTGGTTTCCTCAAGGCTCGAGAAGAGAAATTGCTCTGAGTCTTGTCCAAGAACCGGCCGAACAACGTAATGGGTAGCGGCCAACAGCCATCAACACACACGCCATCACCAGCGTCACGCACCCCGCCGCCCGTCTCCATCCTTTGAAGAACTCGCCCATCGATTCGCCCTCCTAAGCGGCACGACTGATCGGCAGGGTGGCCCGGCTTCATTTGTGAGTACGAACCGGCGTGGCACGGCATCGGAGTCCTCGGAGAAGCAGTGCGAGTGGCGAGCCAACTCTCCGCCTCACTGTTTGTCCCCAAGCGGCCAAACAGTGGCACGCCCAAGCGGCGACTCCGAAACGTTCCCGGACAACGCCCCGCAGGAGACACGAACCACAACATCCCGTGGCGATCAAGATCCAATCAACACGGATGGCGGAGAACCAAAATTCCAAAGCGGTGTCGAGCCACCGCACTCCAAAGGTCAGGCGAACGGCCACTCTTTGCCGAGGGCCTCGCGCTGAAGGCGAGTCAATTGGGCGATACCGTGCGCGGCGAGGTCGAGTTGTCGGTTGAGCAACTCGCGCGAGAACGGCTTGCCCTCCGCCGTTCCCTGCACTTCGATGAACTCGCCCGAGCCGGACATGACCACGTTCAGATCGACTTCGGCCTGGCTGTCTTCGATGTAGTCGAGGTCCAGGATCGGCGTCCCCTCGAACACGCCGGCGCTGACGGCCGCGATGCTCTTCGTGAGGACCGGCCGATCGGCGGGAAGCTCACCGCGAATCGAGGCGATGGCGTCGCAGAGGGCGATGAACCCGCCGGTGATGCTCAGCGTGCGAGTCCCTCCGTCCGCTTCGAGCACGTCGCAATCGACGGTGATCGTGCGACCGCCCAGCGCCTTGAAATCGACCGCCGCGCGCAGGCTGCGGCCGATCAGACGCTGAATCTCGGACGAGCGGCCGTCCAGCTTCTCTCGCTCGCGCTTCTTCCGCGGCGCGGTGCTCCCCGGCAGCATCGAGTACTCGGCAGTGAGCCATCCCACCGCTTCGGCCGGATTCGCGGCCGCCTTCCACGGCGGCAGCGTGCTGTCGATGCTGGCCGTGCAAAGGACCGTCGTCCTCCCCGCCTGAATCAGCACACTCCCGGGAGCCGCCCCCGTAAAATGCCGCTGCACGCGGATCGGTCGAAGTTCATTGGGCTGTCGGTCGTCGTGGCGCATGAGTTGCCCTTAGCTGTTAGCGATTGGTTCTTAGCAAAGGCAAAGAGCCGGGAAAGTCGGTGGTAATGCTGTTGGTGTTTATCATCTTTTCGGTGGCTAATGACCAAGTCATGCTGCCGGACAGCGAATTGTCCCGTTGTATGTATAGATGAGCCACTGGCGAAGTGCCGGATAATGTGTATAGCGAAGGCCACTGAACCACTGCTTGAGCTGTTCCGGCACTGCGGATGGAAGCTCTGTGTAGATCGGAAGTGTGCTGGCTGCGGTGGTTGCCCAATCAACAAGAAGTGTGAAAGTATCCTTGAGATTTTGGGTGGAGTTTGTGGTGTCCCGAGCTTTCACAATCCCTGGATTGAGACCGGCACTCTGCCATTTAGTGGTTACTTGACCGAGTATTTGATCGTTGATGGGTTCGACGATAACAGACGTTACAAGGTCCAAAGGCAAATGATCGTTGCCGACTGAAAGCTCAAGCCCGTATTTCGTTAGTTTCCAGTATTTGCCGTTCTTGACGAAACACCCCTCGACCTGTTCGTCAGAAAGTCGGTCTAGTTGAAGGTCGTATTTCTTGTCACCGGGATTAGTCGTCGTGAGGGCGATGTCAGTGTATGAATCCCAGATTGCCCGATCAAATGACAACGTGATTGGTCCGTAACAATTTGGGATATTGTTGTCCGCGAACCAAAACAGTCTTCCGAAGTCTTGCAAATTCCCGAAAGTACGATTCCACACACCGTGCTTTTGGTCAGCATCATCAGTGTAGAATCGCGTGAAGTCATCGCCTGCGGCGGAGAGGCGTTCGCGCGACAGTACGGCCTTTTGGTCGCAGTACATCGCAAAGTCGCGAAGCTGTGTCGCGTGATGCAACTTGGCGAATCGTTGAGATAACACCACTCCAACTGGATCATTCATGAAGGCCCCCCTCTCTTCCTCTTCTCTGCCTTACAGCTAACCGCTCTCAGCGAATCGCCACGTCCAACACCCACAACATCAGCCCCTTGGCGAGGTGCATGCGGTTGTCGGCTTGTTGGAAGGCGATGCACTGCGGGCCGTCCATGATTTCGTCGGTCACTTCGTAGCTCCGCAAATCCCATCAGCCCGTCAACGAGAGACATCTCGCATTTCATTCACTTCTCCCGCGTCACCTTCGGCAGTGTGACACAGGCTTCACTCAATTCAAACGCCAAGCCGCACGAATCTCGGCGACCACCTCGCCGGCTTGCTTTTGTTGTCCGGCGGGAACGAGCACGCGGCGCGTTTCCAGCATCTCGCCGCCGCGAGGCGCATGGCTTCGGACGGTGAATTCGATCCGAACCGGCTCATCCGGTAAGACTTGGACCTCAATCAACTGCTGATTGAACACTCCAAACAGGAATTCGCCGTTTGCGTATGCGAAGTCGCGATGCAGGTAGCTGTCTGGTGGCGAAAGTTTTTGATCCCGGCCCCAGACACGTCGGCGGATGACTCGGGAGTAATACGCGCCGGCGAGCAACAGCGCGACAAACGCACACGTTCCGATGACCGCAATGAGCAGGCCGCGGAAATCTGGATTGTTCTTCGAGAGCACCGTCACCGTAAGCAACAACAGGCCGATCGGAATGCCGATCAAGAGCGGAATCATCACCGAATTGCGAAAATCTCGCCGCAGCAACGGAGATTCGGCGACCTGAAAGGCATCCCATTCCTCGGGACGATAACTCCAATGGACCAGGTAATCCTCGCTGCGGATCAAACCGATGAGCCGATTTATTCGCCTCGCCATGAGCCCGGCCATGAACGATCCGCAGAGCAGGCCGAACGCCAACGCGAAGGACACGAACGCAACGGCAATGAAGCCTTCTCGGGACTTTCTCCCCATGACATCGTCCCGCGACAGGAATACCACCAGCGCCAGTCCGATCGCGACGAAGACCAGTCCCAGTGCGAGACAGATCCAACAGGCACGAAAATAGGGGTTTCGGATCGCTTCTCGCATTGTCACGGATCCACGGAACGGAATCATCGAGTCGTGTTGGGTGAGCATTGCCCACCCTGCTCTGGCTAGCAGCTAACCGCTCTCAGCTAATCGCCACGTCCAACACCCACAGGATCAGTCCCTTGGCGAGGTGCATGCGGTTGTCGGCTTGTTGGAAGGCGATGCACTGCGGGCCGTCCATGATTTCGTCGGTCACTTCCTGGCCTCGTTTGGCGGGGAGGCAGTGCATGAAGCGGGCCGACTTCGGGGCGAGCTTCATCAGCTTCGCGTTGACCTGGAACGGAAGGAAGACGGCGCGACGTTCGGAGTCCTCGGCCTCCTGACCCATGCTGGTCCAGACGTCGGTGTAGACGAT
>JAYUFF010000432.1:0-2080 GCA_043738825.1 Schlesneria sp. | reverse complement strand
GGCGGGTCTGCCCGCGTTCAAGCAGAACGTGGAAGACTTCATCAAGCACACGCTGGCTCAAAAGTACAACGGCAAGTCGGCTCCGAAGCTCGTGCTGTTCTCCCCCATCGCGCACGAGTTCATCGACGATCCCAACTTGCCCAGCCGGGCACAAGTCGATGCCACGAACGAACGGCTCAAGATGTACTCGGCCGCGATGGGTGAGATCGCCAAGGCACACGGTGTCCCGTTCGTCGATCTTTTCACGCCGACGTTTACTTCAGTGCGGCGAGACGGCCGAATCGTTGTGGACTACAGGAAGGGTGGTCAGTTCGGAGTGCCGGGTGCTCAAGCGACGATCAACGGCATTCACCAGACCATTATGGGCGACGCAATGGTCGCGATGTTGGCCACTCGCGAGTTATTCGGAGAAGAAAAGCAAACCGTTTCGATTACCGTTCGAGATCACTCGGCGCTCAATGCCGCGATCAACGACAAGAACTTCTACTGGTTCAACCGTTATCGCGTGACCGACGGCTTCTCGACGTATGGCGAGCGGGCGTTTCTCAAGTTTTCGGAGGATCCCAAAGGGGGTGGATACGGCGACGGGCTGTCGAACTATGCGGTCGGTCAGCGCGAACTCGAAGTCCTCGACACACTGACCTCAAACCGGGACAAGGTCGTGTGGGCGGCGGCTCAGGGGAAGACGGTCAAGCCGGACGACAGCAATCTGCCGCCGTTCCTCAACGTCATCACCAACAAACCGGGGTCGCTGCCCGATGGCAAGCATCTGTTCCTGTCGGGCGAAGAGGCCATCTCGAAGATGACCATTCACAAGGGGATGAAGGTTCAGTGCTTTGCCGACGAGGCGCAGTTCCCGGAACTCGTCAGTCCGCAGCAGATGGCCTTCGACACGAAGGGCCGGCTGTGGGTGGCGACGTGGCCGACGTATCCGCACTGGAAGCCGACGACCCCGATGAACGACAGCCTGCTCATTTTTGAGGACACCAACCACGACGGCCGCGCGGACAAGTGCATCACCTTCGCCGGAGACCTGCACAACATCACCGGCTTCGAGTTCTGGGGCGGAGGCGTGTTGGTGGCTCAGGGGCCGAGCCTCGTGTTCCTCAAGGACACCGACGGCGATGACAAGTACGACGTGAAGGAGCGTTTGATCCACGGCCTCGACACGGCCGACACGCATCACACGTCGAACAGCTTCGTGCTCGATCCGGGCGGCGCGGTCTACTTTCAGGAGGGAACGTTCCACCAGACGCAGGTCGAATCGCCGTGGGGGCCGACCCGCCGCGTGCAGAATGGCGCTGTCTTCCGTTACGAACCGCGATCACAGAAGTTTGACGTGTACGTCACCTACGGCTTCGCCAATCCGCACGGACACGCCTTTGATGCGTGGGGTCAGGACATCGTGGTCGATGGAACCGGCGCGGTCCCGTACCACGCGCCGCTCTTCTCCAGCTTTCTCGAATTCCCGAACAAGCACGGTGGCACGCCGAGCGTCTACAAGCAGCGAACCCGGCCGTGTCCCGCGATCGAATATCTGTCGGGTACGCACTTCCCCGAAGAGCTTCAGGGGAACCTGCTCGTCGGCAACGTGATCGGCTTCCAGGGGATACTCAACTACAAGGTTCATCCTCAGGATTCGAGTCTCGGTGCGACCGAAGAGCCAGAACCGATCCTCTTTTCGTCCGATCCGAACTTCCGCCCGGTGGACATGGAGACCGCGCCGGACGGCTCACTCTACTTCGTCGATTGGCAGAACCCGATCATCGGCCACATGCAGCACAATCTGCGAGACCCCAGCCGCAACAAAACGTATGGCCGCGTCTATCGCGTCACGGCCGAAGGGCGTCCGCTCACGAAGGCCGTTCCCGTCGCGGGGCAACCGATCGAGAAGCTGCTCGACATTCTGAAAGACAACGACGACCGGGCACGCTACCGCGCCCGCATCGAACTGTCGGGTCGCCCAACCGCCGACGTGATTGCCGCCGCGACGAAGTGGCTTGCCGATGCGAACGGTGCCAACACCGATCACGCTCAACTTGAGGGCCTGTGGCTGCATCAATCGCACAACGTCGTGAAC
>JAYUFF010000431.1:0-2083 GCA_043738825.1 Schlesneria sp. | reverse complement strand
CGGGGGCTGACGCCGCCCGGCTCACCAAGAATGTCTCATCGACGACCGTGTCAGGTTCAAGTGGCCTTCAAGTTGATTCTGTTGACGAGACCCCGATGTCTGCCGGAAACCTGTCCGCCGATCCGACTCCGATTCATTGGCTGGGTCGTTGCGCGGTGAACTTCGTCGTTGCCGTGGGCGATTTGTCGGCGTTCGCTCTGCGCACGGTCGCGGGGATGCTGCACGGGTTGCCTCGCTCCCGAGTCCTCTGGCCGGTGATGGCCGAGGTCGGCGTGAGCAGCGTGCCCGTCATCTTCGTCACCGGGTTGTTCATCGGGATGGTGCTGGCCGTGCAGTCGTATGACACGCTGCGGATGTTCCGGCTCGAAAGCCGGATCGGCTCGATCATCAACGCCTCGCTGGTCAAGGAGCTTGGTCCCGTGCTGGCCGCCGTGATGCTGGCCGGTCGCGTCGGCAGCGCGATGGCGGCCGAGATCGGCACGATGCGCGTGACCGAACAAATCGACGCCCTGCAGGCGCTCGGAGCCGACCCGATGCGATACCTCGTCGTGCCGCGATTCCTCGCGTGCTTCGGGCTGATTCCCGCACTGACGATGATCGCCAACGGAGTCGGCATGTTGGGCGGCTGGGTCGTCAGCGTGCAGATTCTCGGCGTGAGCGACCATCACTTTTGGTTGTACTCGCAGCAGTTCCTGACGGCGTTTGACGTGGTGTCGGGGGGATTGAAGAGCATGTGTTTCGGAGCGGCCATCGCCGTGATTGCCTGTCATCGCGGCTTCCACTGCGGGTCCGGAGCCGAAGGTGTCGGCCGGGCCGCGACCGATTCGTTCGTCCTCTCGTTCATCGCGATCCTGGCAATTGATTTGGTGATGTCGATCATCCTCAACAGCGTCTATCGCCTGTCGTGGGCGCTGGGCATTCCCATTGTGTGAAGCACGAAGCTCGAAACGAAACATCCCGACCAAAGGATTGATACCTGCGAGATTTGGCGTGAGACGTTTAGCCGCAACGCCAGCGGCGTGCGTGCGATCGACGGTTCGCCTGCATCCACTACCCGCGTCGTTGGCGTTGAGGCCAAACGTGGAATCGTCTCCTGCATGGCGCGTCGAGATTCTGTGAGAGATCGTGATGAAAGCCCCGCCCCCCGCCCCGACCGCACCCGTCCTCGAACTGCGGCACATCAGCCAGAGTTTTGGATCGCAGGGGGTGCTGCGCGAGGTGACGATTGAAGTGCATCGCGGCGAGACGCTCGTCCTGATCGGCGAAAGCGGGTGCGGCAAGAGTGTCACGACGAAGCTGCTCGCCGGGCTGCTCGTCCCGACACAGGGCGAAGTGTTGTGGGACGGTCGTTCGGTGAAAGGCCGCTCGTCGCGCGAGCTGCATCGCGACCGGTTGAAGTTCGGCTATCTGTTTCAGGGGGCGGCCCTGTTCGACAGCATGGACGTTTACGAAAACGTCGCCTTCGGACTGCGACAGAACACCGATCTGCGTGAGCCTCAGATTCGCGAGATCGTCCACGAACGACTGCGCGAAGTCGGGCTGGCGGCGAATGTCGCCGACAAGCGGCCGTCGGACCTCTCGGGCGGAATGAAGAAGCGCGTCGGACTGGCTCGCGCGCTGGCAATGTCTCCCGACGTGATGTTCTTCGACGAACCGACCACCGGCCTCGACCCGGTGATGAGCGACGTGATCAACGAACTGATCCTGCAAACGCAGACGCGGCGAAACGTGACCAGCGTGGTGGTCACTCACGACATGCAGACGGTGCGGCGCGTGGCCGATCGCGTGGTGATGCTCTACCCGCTGGCCCGCGTCGCCCCCGACATGCCGCAGGTGATTTTTGAAGGCACACCCGACGAAGCCTTCGCCAGCGCCGACCCGCGCGTCGGGTGCTTCGTGCGCGGTGAGGCAGGAGCGAGATTGAAAGAGATGGCGGCAGCATAGGGGAATCGAGACCGCAGGCAGGCTTCGATGAAACATTAGCTGGTGAGTCGGACGGCGTCAGCCCAATGGCACATACTTTAGGTACGGACAAGCAATCAGCCGGAACGCGCTAGCGTCCGGTTCTCGGCGAATTCGCGAA
>JAYUFF010000430.1:0-2083 GCA_043738825.1 Schlesneria sp. | reverse complement strand
CGTGAGTTTGGGGCCGCCTTTGCGTCCTCGCACGGCCACGTCGAAGCTCCGTGACCGTGGCCCCCAATTTGGAGAAGTCGATTGCCCTGTTAGCCGATGCGGTGCCGGTGGATTCACTGCAAGCCACCTGCTAAAACGGTGACACCTTTTTCGTAGTGATCTTTTCGCCCGCACCATCTGCCACCGATTGTGCAGTGACTCACAAGCTGGCAGCATGTGCCACGGTCAGATCGAACCATGTCGTGAGATTCGGGAGGGTGGCCGTGATCATTGATGCGAGTCGGCGGGCCAAGCGCCGGATGGATGCAGCGCAGGGATACCTGATGCTCGATCTGCCCGATCAGGCGCTGCGCGAACTCGGCGAGCTCGTCGCTGCGGATCAGGCGACTTATGGGTATCACCTGCTGCGGGGCGAGGCCCTGCGGGCCAAGTCCGACCACCGTGCCGCGCTCGAGGCCTTTCGCAAGGCTCACGCGGCCAGTCCCGATGATCTCGGCGCATTCATGGGGATGGCGTGGTGCTTCAAACGGATCGGCCGCGTGGATCAATCCATCGAAACGATGCAACTGGCGTACGAGTCGCACAAGGAGGTGCCGGTCGTGCTCTACAACCTCGCCTGCTATTACTCGCTGGCGGGAGAGAAGGAGTTGGCCCTGTCGTGGCTCGGACGCGCCCTGCGCATGGACCGGGGGTTCATGAAGCTTGTTCCCAGGGAAACCGACTTCGATCTGCTGCGCGATGATCCCGACTTCCTTCATCTCATCGAGCTGACGGCGAAATAGATGGCCGAGTCCGGCGCAGTGATCTGGCCCGCGAATGACTCTCTGGAAGGCTGCCGCATGTGGGTGCTGGCTCAACTCGCCGACGATTTCGCGAACATGCCCGGCTCTCCGATTGGCGGTGCAACGTGGTGGCCGTACGCGATGTTGAGCATGCGTTTTACGACGGTGCTCTATTTCGCCTTCTGGCTGTGGATGGTGTGGCACTGCCTGCGAACCGAACCCGATCGGTTCCTCTGGCTGTGGGTGCTGTTCGTCGTGCAGGGCGTCGGGCCGTTGTTGTACTTCGTGTTGCGCTATCTCCCCTCGACCGAACTGCGTCCGCCATCGTTTCTCAGACGGTGGACTCGTGGGCGGGAGCTGGCTCGCTTTGAAACGGCCGCCGTGCAGATCGGCAACCCGCATCAATTCATCCAGTGGGGCGATGCTCTGCGCGAGGTCGGCCGATACGACCAGGCTGCCGCCGCCTATGACCGAGCCTTAAAGAAGGACGCTCAGAACTTGCAGGCTCTGTGGGGCGCGACTCAAGTGGCAATGGTGCGGAAGCAGTACGAACCAGTTCGCCAGTGGACGAGGCAGATTCTCGACAAAGATCCGCAGTACAAGTTCGGCGACGTGTCGCTGGCACACGGCAGGGCACTCGTCGAGTTGGGCGAACGGGACGCAGCCGCTCTGCACTTCGAGCAGCATGTCCGCCGCTGGCGACATCCCGAGGCGATCTATCTGCTGGCCAGGCTGTGTATCGACCAAGGCCACACGCAACTGGCTCGCGATCATCTTCAGTCGGTCCTGCACGACATCAACGGCAGCCCGGCAGCGATTGCCCGCAAACACGGCTGTTGGAAAAGTCGAGCCAAACAACTGCTGCGGAAGCTGCCAACCGCGTAGGTTCGTTACTGTAGTCCGGTCGCTCCGCCGACCGGAACTCCCGCCGACGGAGCGGCGGAACTACAGGAAATCCCGGCTGACTTTCTGAGGCGAGCGGCCCTGCGTATCCTGTCGCCTCATTCACGCTCACTCATCCTTTTGAGGTTGCCTGCCATGTCGTTCGATCTGTCGCGGCGAGATTTTTTCCTGACTTCGGCGGCTGCGGTCGCGGCGACTGGCGCAGTGACGACGAGCGCAACCGCTGCTGCCGACGCGAAGCCTGCGTCGGCGGGAGGCGATCCGTTTCGGTACTGCCTCAACACGAGCACCATTCGGGAGTGCCAGTATCAGGGAAAGAAGGTCGATGTCGTGTCCGAGGTCGAGATCGCGGCGAAGGCCGGGTACACAGGGATCGAGCCGTGGATTCGCGAGCTCGA
>JAYUFF010000429.1:0-5527 GCA_043738825.1 Schlesneria sp. | reverse complement strand
GTGTTCGCATCGTCGCATCCCTGCTCGCTGCCATCGTCCACCTCATGTTCGCGAGGTATGGCAGAATCGGCCAGAGTGGTCAACACGTTACGAAGCGGTCGTTGTCAACGATTGGCATCGCTCACTCCGAGTGCGGATTCAGATGGCGAAGGTTCATGAGGCTCGACAGTGACAAAGCGAAACGACGACCACATTAACCCGGCGGCGATCAACACACCCACGTTAATGTAGAAGACCGGATCCCATTGTGCGCGACCTGAGTAACCGTGCTTTCCCAGCCAATCGGCGATGGCTCCAATCAGGTACTGCGAACTCAATGCTCCGATGGTGCCGCATGAGTTCATCAGCCCAAACAGCGCTCCGACATGCTTGCCACTGATGCCGATGGTGCAGGACCACCACAGTGGCTGGGTTGATTGCGTCATGAAGCAAGACATCGCCGTCAAGAATGTGGCCAGCCAGGGATCACTGGTCATCAGCGCGCTGGTGAGAAAACCGGCCGCGACGAAGAACGCACCGCCGCCCATCAGCCTGCGCTGTGCCAACCCGCCCCTTGCCACAGAAAGATCGAGAACCATTCCACCGACAAACGTGCCAACGGCCGAGAAGGCCAAAACCATCGACGCCATCATCCCTGCCTCGATCTCCGGAACACCGCGTCCCATCTTGAGGATCATCGGGAACCATGTGAAGTAGATGTAACTGTTGAAAGAGGCGAACGTCATGATGATGCTGAGGAACCAGACACTCGGGTTTCCGGCGACGGCTCGCCAGGGAATGGCCGCATGAACGTCGCTCGAAGTCGCTCGGCGGCCAATGTGCGCCGCTTCCGCCGCGTTGACCGACGGGTGTGTGGCCGGGTCGTCACGGAACCACAACCAGAAGCCGGTGGCCCAAACAGCACCCAATCCTCCGAACACCACAAACGTCAGACGCCAGCCGATCCGATGGATGAGCAACGCGGCGAGGAACGGTGCCAGCGATCCTCCCGCTTGCGATGCCGCCAACAAGATTCCCTGCACACGTCCTCGTTCGGCATCGGGGAACCACCTCGACAGCACTCTTGCTACGTTGGGAAATGCGCCCGCTTCGCCAGCACCAAACAGAAATCGGACGACGATCAAGCCGACCAGACTGGTGCAAGCGCCGGTCAGCGCCGTGAATGCCGACCACCACAGCGAGATTCGAGTCAGCACGCGCCTTCCGCCAATGCGGTCTCCCCAGCGACCCGTCGGGATTTCAAACAGGCCGTAGGCCAGTGTGAACGCCATCGTGAAGTAGCTGGTTTGCGTGTGCGTCAGGTGCAAATCCCTTTCGATCGCCGAGAGCGCGGCCGAAATGCAGACTCGATCGAGATACAGCACTCCCGATAGCAGACACAGCACACCCAACACGACGAAGCGAGTTCGGGTCGGCGGCGAGAGGTCAGTGTGAACAGCGTCCGAAAGGTCCGAGGCGGTGTCACGCATGACCGGGGCTTTCTTTGATGAGGCGAGAGGGCGTTTCAAAACTTCTGTAGGCCGACTTCGCCGAAGTCGGCGACGCGGATTTCGGCGAAATCCGCCTACAGTTGAGCGGAGGTCGATTGCTGGATGACGAGCGGCGTCGATTGTTACGCTGCCGCCGCAGTGCAACCAGCACGACCGAAGCACCTGCTGCCAGCTTGTGCGTTTCCAAATGAACGCACAAGCTGGCAGCAGGTGTAGTAGATGGCAGTCACCTTCGAGAGGTCTTAGTTTTGTCCCCTCGCCCCTCGCCTTGGAGGGGAGAGGGCTAGGGTGAGGGGTTCTTCTGAGTCGGCACGCCCCCTCACCCTAACCCTCTCCCCCGAAGACGGAGGAGAGGGGACCGGACGAAGACCGCCATTCAACGACAGGGCTACGCCAGAATCACAACAAGTTGCGAGACCCCTCCATGCTGATCGGTTATGTCAGTGACGAGCGCTATGTCGCGTTGGTTGATGTCGCACTCGAATTCATCAACGCGCGAGGCGAGTCGTGGGAGGCGCGGTCTCGCGCGACAGGGGCCGTCCACCTCGATGCTCCTCCCGGAACTTACGCGGTCACGTTGCAACGAGCCGGGTTCGGTGCGAAGCGCAGCCAAGTGACATTGCCGACGGCGGTCCCGCACCAGTTCCGGCTGCTCAGCGACGGACTGTCCGGCTATGTCTGGCCGAAGTGGGTGCGCGGCGGAGAGCCGGGCGAGTTCCGGGTTCATTCGGTCGAGCAATATCACCTCGAACTCTGGCGCTACGGTTGGACGCCCGAGTTCGTGCGCGGTCTCGGCTGGCACGACGAGCATGGCCCGCGCGCGACGATGCAGGTCACGCCCGATGGCGACTACACGCAAACCGGCGTCGAGTGGAACAAGGTCGGCTACGGCAGCCCGACTCACAAGCAATTCGTCGCCGCGCCCGAGCGGAGCGGGTTGTACTACTTCCGCGCGCGGACACTGTCGGGTTTGAAGTTTTCGTTTCCGTGGATCGTCGCGCCGGCTCGTCCGACCGCGCCGCTGGCGGTGTTGGCCAGCAACATCAATTGGAACGCCTACAACAGCTTCGGCGGGCGGAGCAATTACATCCACGCGGACGAGTTCCCCTCGACGCCGACGGTCAACTCGCGGCACGACCTCAAACGTTATCGCGATGCGGAATTCATGACGTGGAACTGCCCGGCCTATGCGCCGCTCTCCTTCGATCGGCCCGAGCCGTTCAACCACATCGACTTCGACGAGCAGATCACCGACCCGATTCAAGGCCGACAAGCCTGTCACCTCGCGCCCGCCGAGTGGCGTTTGCTGGGATGGCTCGAAGAGCGGCAACTCCCTTACGACTACTATGCCGAAACGCAACTCGACGATGGCACGCTCGACCTCTCCGCCTATCGCGCTCTGATCACGGCGGTCCATCCCGAGTACTGGACTCGGCGAATGTATGACCGCGTCAAGCAGTGGGTCTTCCAAGAAGGGGGACGGCTGCTGTACCTCGGCGGCAACGGCTTGAACTGCGAGGTCGAGATACACGGCTCATCGATGATCGTTCACAACGGACAGATCACGGGACTGGACGTCGCGGGTGTCGGAGGCGAAAGCCGAATGGCACTGCGTCACGAATCGGAGGCCAGTCTGGTGGGAGTCGTCTTCACTCCGACCGGTGTCATGACCGGCGCGCCGTACCGAGTCGTCGATACCGACCACTGGGCCTTCGACAAAACCGGCCTGAAGAACGGCGACCTCTTCGGACAGAAGTCGCTGCACATGCGCTGCCCCGGCGGTGCCTCCGGTCACGAGACAGATAAGATCTCACCCAGTTCGCCGCCGAACACGCGGCTACTGGCGAAAGGTCTGAACCCCGATGACGGCGGTGCAGAACTGATCCATTTCGACACCCCGCACGGCGGCGGCGTGTTCTCGGTCGGCTCGATCTCGTGGGTCAGCAGCCTGCCGGTCGATCAGCACGTCGCTCAAATCACAGAGAACGCCATCCGCCGGTTTCTGGAATGACGACCGCCTTTCCACGGACGACTTGTGCTGTGTCACACCTAAGAATGGGGGTTGTTGTCGTAGCCACGTTCGCCAGAACGTGGGCGAGACCCTGGATGGACCCCACGCTCTGGCGAGCGTGGCGACCCCAAGATCAAGCTGTGACACAGCACGAGCCGTTCGCGGCGGCGGATCGGCAGAAGCTGGTTGACTGGATCGCGGTGGACATTGATGTCGCACTCGTCTGAACAAACGCAGCCCGGCTTCTGAGGCAGAAGCCGGGCTGCGGGCGCAACGGCGATCCGGGTCTATCGCCGTCGCGTCATTCTCGCAATGTGGCCGTGCCGGGCGGAGTGCTCAGCGGTACGGAGAAGACCGTCGTCGAGACGTTGGTCTGGCGGAAGGGAGTCAGCACGTCATCAGGTGAGAGCAGCAGCGGTCGCACGGTCGCGTTCAGTCTCTTGCGCGACAACGCATGGCTGCGGGCCGACACTTCCAGGAACTCCTGCTTCCGCTCGGCACCGATTCCGTCGAGCTTGCCGCCGATGACTTCGATCCAGCCGGGATGACGGGCCATCGCCTGCGACATCAGGTGCGCGAACAACGTCATCTGCTTGAAGTTGCGGTCGGCGATGGAGTGACTGACGGGTGAGATCACCTTCGCCACCGTCTCGACCGCCTGCGACGGGAACTCGACGAAGACATCTCCCGAATGAGTGCCGATGATTCGGCCGTCAGGCTCCTTCGCGAAGGTGGTCTGCAACCGCATCAGCGATCGCGCCACAATGGGCCTCGGCAGCAGCGGACTTTTGAACGCTCCGTCGCAGTGAATCAGCGTGTCCTCGGGCGTGTGATAGAACAACTCGACCTGCCCCACCGAGCCGTCGCCAGCATCGGCCTGATAGTGGTTCGGCCCGACCTCCTGAAGTTTGAACTTGGAGATGTCCATTGCACGCCACGTGGCGACGGCGACATCGGGGTTGCGCAGGAAGTAGTCGTAGACTTCGGGATCGATCTCGAACGACAACGTCGGCAGTCGGCGAAACAGTCCGAGGTTCTTCAAGACCGACTCGACCTTAATCCGCGAGTCGCCAGACAGACGATCCAGCGGCAATTCATGGAGCGCCTGCTTGCGGACGGCCGTCGTGGACGAACCGGCTTTGATGGTGCTCACGCCCATCGACTGAAACGATTCATCCGACTCGGCGTCCGCAGCGGAAGCGCGACCGGCGGTCGATTCGAGGCCGGTGCGAGGCACCGCCGGATCGGCGGCCCGGCCCGTGCCAGCCAGTGCCAGTCCGCAGACGGCACCGACCGACAAGGCCGTGCGCCAACGAAGTCGCTGTCGATGACGAGTCATCCCGGTCCGCCCCCCCAGAGCCGATTCGACCAGGCCGATTCGACCAGATCGCTGGACGAACGGCTGCTGGCCGCAGAGACTTGGCTCGCGGCAGCGCCGCGTCCGAGTTGGCCGGTCTTCGATCACTCGCCCACAGCTTCCGATCGCGGTGAGTGACCGTTCCCCGGCACAATGTCTTTCATCGGCACGACTGCTACGACCGGGACAGTCCGAATAATTTCTCATGTTCAGGCGGTGCGAACGAGCCAAATTTTGTGGTTGTCTTTATACCTCCCGCGGCCACTACTGAGACGTTTAGCCCCGACGCCAACGGCGTGGGAGCGAAGGGGGTGCCCCGTCGATTGCGCCCACGCCGTTGGCGTTGCGGCTAAACGTGGAAACGTCTCATTCATCGCCGCGTGAGGTATAAACGAAAACATCCCACTCAAAGCTGTGTGAGGTCTAACGCAGCCATCCTCGCTCCGCGTGATGAGCCTTTCAAAAGTGGATGTCTGATCTCAAAAGGCTCATCACGCGGAGCGAGGATGGCTACGTTAGCTCGACTTTTGCCATCTTTGGAGTGCGGGGACTCATCGCCGCTTTCATTTCTTCGGAACTTTTTGATTTGATGAACGACACACTAACCGCCGGGGCATTCAAAAACTCAAACCATCGCGAGAAGGGAAAGCGGCAACCAATTGCCGCACT
>JAYUFF010000428.1:0-2088 GCA_043738825.1 Schlesneria sp. | reverse complement strand
TACAGTAGCCCCGTCGCTCCGCCGACGGGGCTTTGGCCTTCAAAGTACTTCGCGAAGTCTTTCTTGGCGGCGGCCAAGCCCAGCACGACCAGTCGCGTATCGTTCACGGGTGAGACCATGCGGCAGCCCTTGCTGACCAACATCTCGGCGTGCTGAGGATTGAAGGCCACCGCCGCCCACGACTTGCCCGTGTTGCGGCACGCGGCGGCGACGCGGTCGATCGCGGCGAGGCACTTCTCGTGGAAGAACTGCCCCGTCACGCCGAGGCTCTGGCTGAGATCGGCCGGCCCCACGAACAGGGCATCCACGCCGTCGATGGCGGCGATCGCCTCGCACTCTTCGACCGATTGCAGGGTTTCGATCTGGATGGCCACGAACGACTCCTCGTTCGAGCATTTGGTGAACTCGGCGGCGGGCAGCATCGTGAACTTCGCGTCCCAACCGCCGGTGTTCAGGCCGCGATAGCCGCGCGGTGCGAACTTGGACCACTTCACAAATTCTTCGGCCTGCTGAGCCGTGAAGATTTGAGCGGCCATCACGCCGCTCGATCCGGCTTCCAGGCAACGTGTCACGATGGCGTAGTCGGTCGGCGCGATGCGACAGAACGTGTCGAGGCCGTGACTGCGGGCGACGGCGGTGGCGATCTCCAGGTCGTTGATCGTCAAACCGGTGTGCTCGAAGTCGAACCACAACCCGTGAAACCCGCCGCTCAGGCCGATGATGTTGACGAGATTGTGGTGCCAGACTCGGCCGATGCCGCAGATCATCGCGGTTTCACCCGCCGCCAGCCGTTGTTTGAGGGTCCGCATGACGCTGCTCTTTCGTGGAGAGTGTTGTGAAAATACCTGAGTCGTACTGAAGGGGCGGGCCAGCCAGATGAGTCTGACGCGCCGGGTGATCCCGAGCTTTTCGGGCCGTAGCATAATTGGAAGCCGCTCAGACTTCACGCCGGTTGCAAGTTGAGGTGTGGCTGCCGTATCTTCCCGCTCCGTGGCGTTTCGGCTGGACCAAGTGACATGCTTGTGGAGCGTCTGCATGGCGACTGTTCTGGTCGTCGACGACTCGTCGATTGATCGCTTACTTGTGGGTGGACTATTGCAGCAGGACACGGATTGGACCGTGGCCTTTGCCAGCGATGGCGCGGCGGCTTTGGATGCGATCCGCACCAGTCCGCCCGACATCGTCGTCACCGATTTGCAGATGCCCGAGATGACCGGCTTGGAACTGGTCACGGCGATCCGCAAGGGCTTCGCTCAGGTTCCCGTCGTCCTGATGACGGGGAAGGGGAGCGAAGAGATCGCCGTCGAAGCCCTGCATGCCGGCGCGGCGAGCTACGTTCCCAAACGGGCGCTCTCCACGATGCTCGTCGATACCGTGCGACGAGTGCTGGCGTCCTTTCAAGAAGACCGGCATCGCTCCGAACTGATGAAGCGTGTCGGCGTTCGCACCGAATCGTTCGAGATCGAGAACGACGTGAACCTGCTCCTCTCCCTGTCGCGACATCTCCAGCAGATTCTGGCCGATGCGTGGAGCCTGGATCGCACTGACCGTTTGCGCATCGGCACGGCGCTGGAGGAGGGTTTGCTGAACGCCCTCTATCACGGCAACCTCGGCGTCAGTTCGGAACTCAAAGAGATCGACCACGATGAGTTCTACAAGCAGGCCAACCAACGGCGGGTCACTCTGCCGTGGAGCGACCGGCGGATCCGAGTTCGGGTGCAGATCACGTCGCTGGAAATGGAAGTCTCCATCCGCGATGAGGGCGCTGGCTTCGACCCTTCGACGCTGCCGGATCCCACCGACCCCGAGAACCTCGATCGCCCCAGCGGTCGCGGCGTCATGCTGATGCGCGCCTTCATGGATGAGGTCCGCTACAACGCCACCGGTAACGAAGTCACTCTGGTTCGCAAACGTGCCCGGACGTGAACTGGATGCCGTTTCAGACCGCGTTGCGATGGTCTCGGTCGCGTGCCATACTCCGATTCGCCCCCTAAGCTCGACTTTTGCCATCTTTGGAGTGCGGGGATTCATCGCCGCTTTCATTTCTTCGGAACTTTTTGATTTGATGAACGACACACTAACCGCCGG
>JAYUFF010000427.1:0-2090 GCA_043738825.1 Schlesneria sp. | reverse complement strand
CGTGTCGGTTGGTGATGTTTGTGACGGCGGTCGTCGGTTCGATCATCGGAGCGGTTGTTCTGGCGATGTTGCCGAGTCTGCGACGGCGATGGGCTATGGGTCGTGAGGCAATTCAAAACTAGCCCGACGCGCGAGCGAGGGCTTTGACTTCGATGAACGGTTGGCCCTCGCTTGCGCGTCGGGCTGGTTTCAAGAGGAGACTCGATCATGCGATGCAACTATGCCTGTGGTTCTGGTGAGCACACGCTGGCGCGACGCCAGTTTCTTGGAACGATGGCCGCCGGGACGGGGGCCATGTTTGGCGGGTTGTCGATGCTTGCTCGACCCGCCTTCACTGCGGAACTGAACAAGCAGCAGAAGCGAGTCCTCGTGTTCAACATGAGCGGCGGGCTGAGTCAGCTTGAGAGTTGGGATCCGAAACCGGGGACTCCGACGGGCGGGCCGTTTCGTGCGATCAACACGTCGGTGCCGGGAACTCAAATCTGCGAACTGTGGCCCGAGACCGCCAAGCAGATGCACCGGCTGGCCATCGTCCGTAGCGTGAACACTGCCGAGGACGATCACGGCAAGGGGATCAACATGATGATGACGGGGCGTCGCGACATCCCCGGCGTCGATAATCCGCGTCTCGGGGCGGTGGCCGCGAAGGCCCTCGCGGTCGAGTCGAGTGGTCTTCCCGGTCACATTCAGATCACGGCGGGTGGCGGCGGGCGGGCGAACGACTCGGCATACCTCGGACCCAAGTACGCGGGGCTGTTGCTCGGAAACGGAACTCCTCCACAGAACACGATCCGCCCCGACGCGATCGCGGCAGCCGCCGATGAACAGCGGAACGCGATGCGCCGCGCGGCCAACGAGCGGTTCCTGTCCCGTCGCCGCACGGCCATGACCGACGCCTACACGTACAGCTACGAACAGGCTCAGCAATTGATGGCTCAACGGGACATCTTCGATGTCATGAAGGAGTCGGAAGCCGATCAAGCTCGCTACGGCAAGCATGATCTCGGCCGTCACTGCCTGCTCGCCCGGCGGCTGCTTGAGAATGGCATCACCTACGTGCAGGTGAGTCACTCGAACTACGACAGCCACAACGAGAACTTCATCTTCCACACCGAACAGGTCGGTGAGTTCGATCGGCCGTTCGCGACGATTGTCTCGGACCTGGCCGATCGAGGCATGCTCGAAAGCACGCTGATCGTAGTCCTCTCCGAATTCGGGCGGACTCCGAACATCAACCACCTCTCCGGCCGAGACCACTGGAGCAAGGCGTGGTCGGTGCTGCTCGGCGGCGGTCGCGTGATCCCCGGCGCGGTGATCGGCAAGACGAATCCAAACGGCACCGAAGTGATCGAGCGTCAGGTCGATCACGGCCACCTGTTCCACACCTATTTGCAGGCGGTGGGCGTCGATACCTCGCAGTCGTTCGATATTGGAGGCCGCCCGATCCCGATCGCCGATCCCGCGCGCAGCGGCATCAAGGAACTGCTGGCCTGACGCGAACGAAGCCATTCAAAAAAAGTGACCCGGACGTTTTGGAACGTCCGGGTCACTGCGTTTTCGTCACGGTGTTCTCACGGATCGACGCATCACTTCACTTCGAGCAACTCGACGATGAAGTTCAGTGCGGCTTTGCCGGGGATTACCGGGGGACGGCCTTCTTCGCCGTAGGCCAATTGGTAGGGAATCTCCAGTTCAATCATCCCGCCCTGTCCGACGAGTTGCATTCCCTCGGTCCATCCGGGGATGACACGGTTGAGCGGGAACGAGATTGGCTGGCCGCGGTCGTAGGAACTGTCGAACTGCGCGCCGCCATCGACGAGTGTTCCCTTGTAGTGAACCTTCACGGTGTTTGTGGCCTTGGGCTTGGCTCCGTCGCTTTTGCGCAGGATGCGGTACTTGAGACCGCTCTTGGTGGTGGTGAACTCCTTCGGTGCGTCCTTGTCGATGGCTCCCGGTGCCGGCGGAACCTTCACTTCGAGCAACTCGACAATGAAGTGCAACGTGGCCTTGCCGGGGATATCGGGCGGAGAACCTCGATCGCCGTAGCCGAGGGCGTAGGGAATCTCCAACTCGATCATGCCCCCCTGCCC
>JAYUFF010000426.1:0-5538 GCA_043738825.1 Schlesneria sp. | reverse complement strand
CTTCGGCCGGTTGGCTGGCGTCGGTGCGATAGCCGTAGACCTCGCCGCTGCCGCACGGGCGGCACCACATGTTGACCTGACTCTTGCTGCTGCCTCGCAGATAGATGCCGCTGTCGCCCGCATCGTCCACCTCGACCTCGACCGGTTTGCCGTCGGAGCCGAGCTCCTCCAGACCCGTCGGCAGCACCTTGGGCCATTTCTTTTTGGTCGGCTTCGCGGTCCAGCGCCAGTCGCAGATCATCTCGAAGTCGCCGAATTCCTGCTCGCTCCACAGATTGGGATCCTCCGCGTCGCACTTGCCGTCGTAGACCAGCTTCCAGTCGGAGGGCTTCCAGTGTCCGAGGTGTTGCTCGGACGCCTTCCATCCGGTCAGGTCGATCCCCGTGTAGAGCGACCGATGTCCGACGGCGGCCAGCGCGATCTCATCGGGCTCCGGATTCGTCGTGGGGAGTTCCTTGATCTTGATGTTGCGGAAATGGCATTCCGAGCCTTCCGACTCCAGACAGAGATAGCCTTTGCGCGGGTTGCACTTCGTCCCGCCGCTGACTTCCTTGCCGTTGACCTCCAGCTTGATCGTGCCGTCGTTGCAGGTGACACGGTAGTGGTTCCATTCGGGGGAGGGCTTGCAGCGTTTTTCGATTGGCAGGCAGCGTTCTGCTCCGCCGGGATGAGGCCGATCAGGAGTCAGTTTCGCGCCCCAAATGGAAAAGATGTCGCCGTGGCTGGTGTAGTTGGCGGTCTCGCGCCCGTCGAGGATTTGCACTTCGATCCCTCGCGAGAACGGCACGCCGACGTGTGTGATCGGGTCGCCCCACACGAACAGCCCCGCGTTGCCTCCCGCCTTCATGTGCCGCCATTCGAGTTCGATGACGAAGTTCTCGTACATCTTCTCGGTCCGCATCGTGCCGGTCGGGACGCCGGTACTGGCGAGCAAGCCGTCCTGCACCGTGAACGTGTTCGGTGCGACGTTGACCGGAACCCAACCGGACAAGTCCTTGCCGTTGAACAGCGGAACGAAGTCATCCGCGCGGGCGGCCCGACAAGGCAGGGCAACCAGTGCAGACAGAGCAGCCAGCCAGGTCAGGCAGGCAGAAACGACGAGACGCATGGTGGATTCCTCGGAGCGGGACGTGAACGCTGTCCGTAAAGTGGTGTCAGGCTACTCTGTCGCACGGCAATTTTCACGGGCTACGCTCAGTGAAGTGGCTTGGCGTGTGCGGTCACTCATTGGTGTTCGCGGCGATTCAGGCCCAATGGGCCATTCGTTCACCCAGCCAGGGCCAACGGCCCTGGGTTCGCCATCCTTGAGTGATGCAGGTCCAACGGGCCGACAGTTCTCTGCTCGAAGTCAGCGGATGAACGGCCGGCCCGTTGGGCCTCACGCAATTGACGGCTGCCAGTTCCAGGGCCGTTGGCCCTGGCTGGGTGAACGAATGGCTCGTTGGGCCGAAAGACTTGAGTCGGGTCGCCGATCTTGCACTTCGCCAATCGCGTTTCCGGACACGCAAACCACTCGGTGGCTCGGCAGGGGACCACCAATCGGCCACTGCACCCCGGCTTGGCCTTCGAGCAAACGGCCGTGCTATACTCCGCCCGCTGAACAAGGGTCTGTTTTTTTGGGGAGGCTGGCGGATGGTTCGTTCATTCTCGTGGATCGCGATGTTGAGTGTCATTGGTCTCGCGACGACTGGCTGCGATCAGCCGCCGTCGGCACCGAAGCCATCGAGTTCGGCGTCATCGACATCCGGTGGCGCGTCGCAGTCGAAGGCCGATGGCGCGACAGACACTGCAGGCGACGACGCCAAGCCGAAACGGAAGTCCTTCAAGCCAGTCGAGCTGGGTAGCAGCGGCTCATCGTCAAGCGAGTCGGCGGCCGATTCAGGCGAGAAGTTTGCCAATGTGCGTGCGGCACTCAAGCCGCTCCAAATTCTGATCGGCAGTTGGAACGGAACCTCGCGCAACGCGGCCCTCGATCAACCCGGTTGGGCTTGGGACTTGAAGACCGATCCCAAGCAACCGGCACTCAAGATCAAGTCCGAGAAGGGGAAGTACATTCGCGATGGTCGGCTGACGTTTCATCCTTCGTCGCAGGAGTTCGAGTTCACCGCGACAGACGGCGACGGCAAGCCGCACAAATTTCGCGGGGCGTTCAGCGAACCGGTGCAGGATGTTCTCGGCGACGACAAGAAAATGCAGCGGACTTACAAGCTGCAACTGACCGAGCCGGAAGCCGACTCCAACGGTGAACAGTGGCGGCTGGTCTTCAACCAGCAGGAGAACAACCGCTACATTTTGGAGGTCGATCGCAAGCGCGGGACCGGCTCGTTCAATCGCGTCGATACGATCAACACGCAGCGGGAGGGGACATCGTTCGCCCTGAGCGACACCGATTACGGTGACAAGACCTGCATCATCTCGCAGGGATTGGGCACGATCTCGATCAGCTACAAGGGCAAGTCGTACTGGGTCTGCTGCACGGGTTGCAAGGCGGCCTTCGAGGACGAACCGGAGAAATGGATCGCCAAGTTTGAAGCGATGCAGAAGAAGAAGGAAATGAAGTGAGAGAAGAAGGGGGTCAGGAGTCAGGGATCAGGAGTCAGGAAGGGGACGCGAAGAATCCCGTTCCGAGTCCTTTTGCCGTCTTCCTGACTCCTGATCCCTGACTCCTTCTTACCCCACGTGCGAACTCAGTTTGAAGATCGGCAGCAGCATCGCCAGGGCCAGTCCGCCGATGATCACGCCCATTCCGGCGACCATCAGCGGTTCGATCAGGGACGTGGCCGACTTGGTCGCGATGCTGACTTCGGCCTCGTAGTAGTCGCTCACTCGGCCCAGCACCATGCCCAGTTTGCCGGTCTTTTCGCCCGAGCCGATCATCTGCACCAGCGTCTTCGGGAACAGCGGATTCGATTGCAGCACCTCGTGCAATTGACGGCCGGTGGTGACTTCGACCGCCAGATGCTTCCACGCTTTCTCATAGAGCGAGTTCTCGGAGACGGCCGCGCAGAGTTCGATCGCATTCAGCACCGGAACGCCGGCGTTCAGCATGGCCGAGAACGTGCGAGTCGTCCGCGCCAGGATCGACTTCTTGATGAGTGGCCCCAGAATCGGCACGCCGAGAATGCACCAGTCCCACGCCAGGATGCCCCACCACTGTTGGCGGGCATACCAGAAGGAGCTCAGGAACGTCGCCAGTCCGAGCAGGCAGGCCCACCAGTAAACCGTCAGCGCGTGCGACAGCGCCATCATCACGATCGTTGGCGTGGGGAGTTCGATGCCGCGTGCGACGAACATCGGTGAGATCTTCGGCAGCACGCAGGTCAGTAAAAATACGCAGGCCCCCAGGCACATGATGAACATCGCGCCGGGATACATCAGCGCCCCGCGGACCTTGGATCGCGCTTCCAGATCGTTGCGCATCTGAACCGCGAGACGTTCGAGCAGCGCCCCCAGCATGCCGCTTGCCTCACCGGCCTTCACGAGGTTGACGTAGACGCCATCGAAGGTCTTCGGAAAGCGGGCCAGGGCCGTTGACAGGTTGTCTCCCCCCTCGATGTCCTGCTGAATCTTTTCGAGCATCGACTTGAAACCGAGGTTGTCCGTCTGAGCCGCCAGTCCGGCAATGGCCGACGACAGTGAGATCCCCGCGTCAATCATCACGGCGAGTTGGCAGGTCGTGTAAACCAGTTCGCTGCGGGAGACACGACGACCGAACAGGGGAATCTTGACGGTGAGTTTCGCGCGGGCCTCTTCGAGCGAGACCGCATACAGCCCGTCCTGACGCAGCGCGTGCGCCGCGGCAACCGAGGACTCGGCGGCCACCGATCCCGACAGCATCTTTCCGGCGGCATCTCGTGCCAGGTAGGCGAACTGCATGGCATGCTCCTGAAAGGTTGAGGGTCGAAGGTTGAGGGTTGATGGGCAGACAAAAACGGCCACCGCAACGGCGTCTTCTGCCTCTTCGCCTTTCTGACCCTCAACCTTCAACCCTTCACCGGCAGCCAGCCTTCATCGCTGGACTGCAACACCTCTTCGATCGTGGTCAGTCCCTCTTTGACTTTGCGCAGCCCGTCGTATCGCAGCGGGATCATCCCCGCGCGGCGGGCGTATTCGTGGACGGTTTGAATGGTGGGCGAGACGCAGATCGCCTCGCGCAGGGCGTCATCGACGACCAGCAGTTCATGAATCGCGATGCGTCCCGAGAAGCCCGTTTGGCGACACTTGGCACACCCGACCCCACGATAGAACTCGTTCGATTCCAGCCCCATGTGCTGCATCACGGCGAGCATCGCCTTGGGAGGTTCGTAGGCCTGCTTGCATTTCGCGCAGATGCGGCGGCACAGACGCTGGGCCAGCACACCATTGAGTGACGCACCGATCAGGTAGCCTTCGACTCCCATGTTGACCAGCCGCGTGACGGCACTACATGCGTCATTCGTATGCAGCGTGCTGAAGACCAGATGTCCGGTCAACGCGGCCTGAACAGCCGTTCGCGCCGTCAACTCGTCTCGAATTTCGCCAACCATCAGAATGTCGGGATCCTGGCGCAGCAGGCTGCGCAGCACGGCGGCAAACGACAGCCCGATCTTGTCGTTGACCTGGAACTGGTTGATCAGAGGCAACTGAAACTCGACAGGATCTTCGACCGTGCAGATATTCAGTTCGATCGAACTGACGGTGTTGAGGGCCGCGTAAAGTGTCGTGCTCTTGCCGCTGCCGGTCGGTCCCGTGACCAGCACGATGCCGTTCGGTTTGTGGATTTGAGTTTGCAGGCGTTCGAGATTCTCACTGCTGAAACCGAGTTGGGCCAGCGACAGCGGGATGCTGCGGTTGTCCATGATTCGGATGACGGTCTTCTCGCCGTGCGCGAGCGGCAGCGTGCTGACACGCAGATCGATCGAGCGGTTCTCCATCATCACGTGGATCCGGCCATCCTGCGGCAGACGCCGCTCGCTGATATCCATCGACGCCATGATCTTGATGCGCGACGCAATGGCCGGTGCGATATGACCGGGCAGTTCGAGAGACTTGAACAGCGCCCCATCGACTCGATACCGGACACGAATTTGTCGCTCGGTCGGTTCGATGTGGATGTCGCTCGCCCCCTCTTTGACCGCCGAATAGATGATGTAGTTGACCAGGCGGATGATCGGACTCTGGCCGGCCAGTTCGCTACCCGAGCCGATATCGTCGATCGTGTCCTCGATCAGCTCGACCGCGTCGCTCTGCACGTCGTCGATGATGTCATCGATGACGAACACCTTGCTGTCGGGCAGATAGGTTTGCAGCGTGCGGCGGATATCGCGGGCGGAGGCAATCGCGAGCTGAACTTCACACCGCGCGACCGACTTCAACCGGTCGAGCAGAAACACGTCGGACGGCTCGGCCACCGCGACGGTCAGTGTGTCACGCAGCTTGAACAGCGGCAGCACGATGTGCTTTTCGATGAACTCGCGCGGCAGCAGTTCGACCGTCTTGGGATCGAACATCCGCGTGTCGAGTTTGACGAACGGCAGCTTGAATTCGACGGCCAGACAT